>NZ_DIPG01000118.1:0-218 GCF_002426325.1 Syntrophomonas sp. UBA5494
AGCACTTTGGAGAATCAAGGCTACAAAGTCGTAGCGGGAATCAACGGAGATATTTATGACATGGCCACCGGAACTCCAAAGGGGCTTAGCATTCATGACGGTAAGATCAAAACCTCCGGATATGCTCCGGAATATGTGATATCCTTTGACGAAGACGGCGCCGCTACCCTGGAAAAGGCAGCCCTGAGATATACACTGCAGGGAACGATCAACGTTCC
>NZ_DIPG01000118.1:511-4670 GCF_002426325.1 Syntrophomonas sp. UBA5494
CCCCCGTGCAGCAGACGGTTTACGTACCCACGGAATATAATGCGGATATCGGTTATTTTAATGTTCCGCATGGTGAGGGCAAGGCTTTGCATCTGTATAACCGCCAATATGCCTCCTCCACAAAAACCTCGGAGAACTCTGTTGAGGTAATATTGGACGCGGATTCACCGGAAAATGCGGAACTGACGGTGGGAGGTACGATAACGGCAACTGTTGCCGAAGTCAGAAACGGTAATTACAATACGCCCATCGGTGACAGTCAGCTGGTGCTTTCAACGGCGGGGGATTCGGCCTATGCGGTCCAGCTGGCTCAGCTGATTCCCGGAAGCCAGGTAGAGATTTCCGTATACGACCAAAACGGCGGAAACCTGTCAAATAGCAAGGAAGCCATCGGAGTATACTACCTGCTTTACGATAAGGGTCAATATGTTTCCAGCGGAACCAACTTGAATCCGAGAACCATCATCGGTATCAAACCGGACGGAACCCTTATGCTGTATGCACTTGACGGCAGACAGCCGGGTTTTTCGGAAGGTCTTGGACTGACGGACGTGGCCAAACACCTGGTTGATCTGGGCTGCAGCACCGTTGTGAATATGGACGGAGGCGGCTCCACGGTCATGGCCGTGAGAGCGGGGGGAATGGATTCCCGGGCGGTTGCCAAGAATTCCCCTTCCGAAAAAAACCAGCGAAAAACTACCAATGGCCTGCTTCTGGTATACGATGAACGCGGGGATTCCGATGCCGAGCATTTGCACACTTACCCAAGTCAGCCTCTTGCCATGCCGGGGGCGGACATTCAGCTTAAAACCTACGCATCCAACAATAAATATGAGCCGGTTTCGTTGAGAAAAAGTATAGAATACAGCCTTGATTCCGATTCGGACGGCTCTGTGGACGAGAACGGCCTCTTTACCGCCGGGAGGGCCATCGGAACTGCCGTGATTGAAGTGGAAAGCGGAGATCTCAGTACAACGGCGCAGGTCGATATTCAAAACAAGATAACCTTTGCTCCCAATGTGCGGAATCTGGAAATCGATCCGGGGGAAATCTTCGACATCAATGTAACGGCCAAATTCGGGTATGCTCCCATTGCAAGCAGGGACAGCCTGTTTATATGGACCTGCGATCCTGTCATCGGTACCATCGATGCCAACGGACTCTTTCAAGCCACGAATGAATCTGGAATAGCCGGCAATATCTATGTGGAATATAACGGCGTACAACAGACCATACCCGTTCAGGTCGGCCCTGCAAGCCTTGATTTCGCGGATACGAAAACACACTGGGCCCGAGACTATATCGGGAGATTGGCGGCCAGAGGGATCGTAAAAGGAATGGGCAATGATTGCTATTTGCCGGATAATTCCCTCACCAGAGCCGAATTCCTGACCATGCTTGCCAATACCATCAAGGGCTTAGACGTAACCCAGTCCACGCCGGCGGGCTTTACGGATGTACCCGCTACGGAATGGTATTACAATTATGTCAACTGGGGTTTTGAAAAAGGAATTGTAAAGGGAATTGACGATGTCAGCTTTGATCCCAATGGAAAGATAACCCGGGAGCAAATGGCGATCATGCTGGATAATCTGACCGAAAGTACCGACTTAATTCTTCCGGAAACCCATGCGGGAATGTCCTTTACGGACGACGCCTTGATCAGTCCCTGGGCTGCCGAATCTGTGAATAGGATCGTATCCTCGGGTCTCATGGGGGGATATCCGGAAGGCGATTATAAACCGCAGGGGAATGCGACCCGGGCGGAAGCCGCAACTGTTGTCTACAAACTGATCATGATACAAGATAAGCACTAGAAACCCATTCGCCACCCCGTCGATACAATAAAACGGTTTTATTCCAATTCCGCCCTGTTCACCTAATGCAGCATCTTTATAGAGGCTGGCTGAGAATTAACTTGGCCGGCCTTTCTTCATTTTCCACTGCGGAGTTGCGCCAGGAAGCCCTTCAGTCCAGGCGTTCCGGCCTATCTCTGCTATTGCCCGGAAAACCAGGAAAAGCGGATATAGCCTTCGCAGTTGGCGCCGTAACCGATGCCGGGGACCGGCCGCTCTAAGAATATCAAAAGCGAACCGGTAAAAGCCGCCGGTGTGCTGCTTAAAATTGTACAGGGCATAGAAGAATCCGCCGGAATCGCTATTTTCTATGCATTTATTGGCATGCCCGGCAATGGTTGTATATTTCCCCCGCCGTGTTCAACCCCCTTTATGCAAATATTTTTCCAGGCGCATAATGGCAGCCTGGCCAGCATCGGTTTAGCAAGCTCCGGTGCTCCGGGATCTATGCCACACCACAGAAAATTCCTGGAATATGATGGCTTTGGCATTAATCGGAGAATATTGGCAGCGTGCCATTGGCACCAAATGGTACCGTCTTATAAAGGTGCTTAGCCGGCAGCATTCAGCAGGCTGCCATAGATGAGGGTACATACCCGGGTTTATGCCCGGATAGGGGATAAACCGCTCCATATGCGGGATTTGTCACCTGCCGTTTAGGCGGGTAGAATGGAACAGCAAATGGGACAGCACCTGGAAGAAAGGAAGAGTGATATGAGACACAAGAAGCTTGTGGCAGTATTATCGATCATACTGCTTGGACTGACCAGTTTGAATATATCCATGGCAGAACCGGCTGATCTGAACGATAAAGCATTGAAGATAGAGATGCAGGATGAGAACGCGACGGAAACGGTGGACCGGCAGCAGGTGGATAACAACCTTGTTTCTGAAGAGAATGGGGTTGCCGCTGACAAAACCATAGCGGCTCAGCCAATCAGCCAGCCCATTCCTGACCGGAATAACCAGGCGCCTGCTGTTTCGCGAAAATCGGCTCATGTATCCAGCCATAACCTGGATAGCCTGGCCAAGGTGGTTTTTGGCGAGGCCCGCGGAGAGCCTTTTGTGGGGCAGGTAGCCATAGCGGCTGTGGTTTTGAACCGGGTCGAGTCTGATAAATTTGGCAGTACCGTCAATGAGGTCATATTTGAACCGGGAGCCTTTACGGCTGTCAGCGACGGGCAATATTATCTGCAGCCCAATAACGAGGCCTATCAAGCGGCACAGGCTGCCATAGACGGGTGGGATCCCACCAATGATGCCATATATTATTGGAACCCGGCCACGGCTACGAATAAATGGATATGGAGCCGTCCCATCACAATAACCATAGGCAAACACGTATTTGCTCACTAATTGAAAAAGCCTGCCGGCTCGGCAGGATCAGACCGTCGACAAAAGCGAATACCTGCGTTGCTCAATAGGTCCACTCAACGTACTATTTGTACGCCTCAATCGTGGGCCTATTGAGCGCCTTGTTCTTCGCTTCCGTCGCTCGCTCTGCCCAGCTCGTTGACCTTGTCAACAAGCTGACCCTGCCGGCCCGGCAGGGTCACCCGGGCGTAGATGAATACGTTACAGCCCAATACTTTTTACAATGATGAAAATCAGCAACAGCCATATCAGGACGATAGGCAATGCGTAATACCATTTTTTCGGTTTGCCGTCCGACCATAAGTCAGCGGCTTCTTTGCGGCACTCCGCAAACACCTCCGCAGGAATCAACTTAACTGTGAGCGCAATTAAACCGGGCAGTAGAATCACATCGTCCAACAGCCCAATGACGGGTATAAAGTCGGGGATGAAATCAAGGGGAGAAAGCGCATACGCCACCGTAAACGCCGCCAGCAACTTGGCAAGCAGGGGCGTTTCTTTTCTTTTCAAGGCGAGAAACACGGCAGGGATATCGGTTTTAAGGCGCTTGGCGCGCTCCTTTATCTTCATATATCGTCAGCGCACCTCCTTCGTGTGTTCCTATTTGGCGGCGGGTTTCAGGCTTGCATCCCCCTGGAGCGGTTTGCAGCCCTTTGAAAAGGTGAAACCGGCTACCGTTAAATTGTATTAAAGACGGCATTATCAGGTCAATACAGCAAAGTGAAAACCGCGCCAGCGGCGCGATTTCTTGTGGTAAGAACCCCCAGCTTTTATCACGAGAGCGACGGACAAGTGACGCAACGAGTGAAAGGAAACTGGCGGAAGATCGTGGCGTTTCAAGAACCGGCACCGCCACCTGCTTGGCAAGCTTGATATAATGAACATTAGTATATAAAGCGAAGTATGAAAAGGTGATAAAAATGTTTAGA
>NZ_DIPG01000118.1:4744-8108 GCF_002426325.1 Syntrophomonas sp. UBA5494
AAAAGGTGATAAAAATGTTTAGACGAGCATTAAAATTTGCTATCGGACCAAGTATAGGAATAACTTTAGGAGGTATAATTATTCCACGGATTATGTTTCCAAACCTATATAATGAAACATATCCATCTATACCCGTACAGGCGGGTTTGTATTTTGTTGCAGGTTATATTGTGTCCTTTTTAGTTTCTCTGCTCATCGAATGGATTAGATCAAAATAAGTGGCATATAAAGCAAAAGGAAACTACAACTCCCTACTGTCCCAGTTCTGAACCCGCCCCGTCCATTTTCTAAGAACGAAAAGGTCACAAAAAAGCCTCCGAAGTTCGGAGGCTGCTTGTTTTCTAATGGTGAGCCATGGAGGATTCGAACCTCCGACACCCTGATTAAAAGTCAGGTGCTCTACCTGCTGAGCTAATGGCCCGTAATATATGGCTGGGGTGGATGGATTCGAACCAACGAATGACGGAGTCAAAGTCCGTTGCCTTACCGCTTGGCTACACCCCAACAGTCTAGAGTATACTAGCTGAAAGTTCGTAGTGTCAAGGTTAAATTGGGGTGGGTGATGGGATTCGAACCCACGACCCCCAGAGCCACAATCTGGTACTCTAACCAACTGAGCTACACCCACCACAAACATGTCAGTTCGAAAGTGGCGTCCCCGGAGGGATTCGAACCCCCGACCCACGGCTTAGAAGGCCGTTGCTCTGTCCAGCTGAGCTACAGGGACATAAAAATGGAGCGGGTAGAGGGAATCGAACCCTCGCAACCAGCTTGGAAGGCTGGGGCTCTACCACTGAGCTACACCCGCCCGCAAAGTGTATTATACCTTTTTTAATGGCCCAATACAAGAAATACTTTCAATTGTTTCAAATCACTTGTTGCCGCTCAGCCCAAAGTAGCCTAACTCATATTATATGCCCGAATGACGCGGCTTATACTTATAAATAAATAACAATTTTGTCATAATAAAGGTGAATTTATGGTATAAAAGCGACAAAGTATGTCAAAATTTCTAAAGGGGTTAGTGCAATCAATATCAAAGTACCAAAAATAGGCAAATATTCAATCGAGACGGGGATGCTATGATAAAAGCAAAAGGCAGAGGCTGGACCGAGTCGCATCGTGTTCGCAGTATGGACGGCAATCCGGACGACCATATTATGCTGATTGATTCCCCTGAATCATCGGCAACAATCGATATGGATATCTACGATAATATGGAACCTCAGGAGCGTTGGGCATTAAGCGAAGCCCGCTATAACCATGTGGTTTCCAATCAGGAGCATCTGGTGTGCAGAGTGAAACCAGATGCCACGATCATTTTCGCCAATGAGCCCTTCTGCCGCCATTTCGGGGGAATCAGCAGCGACTATATAGGGCGCAGCTTTCTGGCTATCGCTGCGGAAATAGACCGTCAGGGGATAAAAGATACCTTGCAGTCATGCCGGGGGGGCAACACTACCGGAACTTACACCTGGCGGTTTGTAGATATGCAAGGAGAGTTGACCTGGATGCCATGGTCGGTGCAGCCTTTGTACAACAACTCGGGGGTACTGGTCGAGCTGCAGCTGGTAGGCAGAAATGCCGGCGCCCAATGGCAGATGCAGGAAGCGGTTCGGGAATCCGAGGCCTATTACCGCACCATTTTTGAGAATACCGGCACGGCCATGATCATTTATGGAGAAGACGGCCTGATCAACCTGGCTAACTCGGAGTTTGAGAAATTGTGTGGCTGCAGTAAAGCTGAGATAGAAGGGGTCCGGTTGTGGACAGAATTCTTCTGCAGTGATGATTGGGATCATATCAAGCACTGTGAACAACGGCTGTCGCTAAATCTGGAGCCGGGGCCGATCCGGTTTGAAAGCAAAGTGAGAGACCAGCACGGACTGGTAAAAGACGTTCTGGTGACCATAGCGCTGATCCCTGGCAATAGACATCGGGTAGCCTCGATTGCAGATATTACCGAACGCAGGCAGATGCAGCAGGAACTGCTCCGTCTCAACCGGCTAAACCTGGTGGGGGAGATCGCTGCCAGCATCGGCCATGAGGTGCGCAATCCCCTAACCAGCATCCGCGGATTTTTACAGATTATGAGCGAGAACCAGCTCTATACGGCGGAACGGGACTATTTCGACCTCATGATCGAGGAGATCGACCGGGTCAATTTGATCATTACCGAGTATTTGCTCATGGCCCGGGACAAAAAAGCCGACCTGCAGCCTGTCAGTCTCAATCGCATCCTTAACAGTATCTATCCGTTGTTGAATGCCGATGCCCGCTCACAGGACAAAGACCTGCAGCTGGAATTAGGGAAAATCCCCGTGCTGATGCTGGACGAAAAGGAAATCCGCCAGCTGGTCTTAAACCTGGCGCGTAATGGCCTGGAGAGCATGTTAAGCGGCGGCACCCTGACCATACGCACCGTGACTGAAGGCGACCGGGCGGTTCTGGAGGTTATTGACCGGGGCGCCGGGATACCCCGCGAGATCCTGGACCAAATCGGGGTCCCCTTTTTTACCACCAAAGAAAATGGCACCGGATTGGGTTTATCTGTATGCCACAGCATTGCCAAGCGCCACCAGGCCTGCATAGAGGTCGAGTCAGGGTCCCGTGGAACCTGTTTCCGGGTCTGTTTTAATGCGCAGCTTCAGCCGCAAATGTCCTGAGCGGAGCCCTTTTCAGCTCGGCCCGATTTGCCAATTCAGCTCTATGCCGCCACGGCCGCCGAAATGCCGGCGGGGCTGAATCCATAGACCTCAGCTGCATAACCGGCCAGCCGCAAATCCCTGACTCCTGTCTTAATACCGCATATCCGGGCCAAACGGCGTATAATACCGTAAACACTGCCCGGCTTCAGCGAACATCCCGGCCCGGCGCCGACCAGGAGGTAGCCGCCCCGCAAAATCGGCCTTAAAATCATGTAATGCTTAAGGGCTGTGATTGCCCCGGCATGCAGGGAAACCGGACGCTCTCCCGCTTTAATGGTGTTGTTGTCCGGGCTCCAGCCCTGCTCATATTTCAGGCCGCACATCTCTCTGACCGTCAATCCCGCATAAAGCAATTCCACCACCGCACGATCCCGAATATTCAATACATCTTTATGTGCCTCGGCGCGGAGCCGCTGAACACCCTCCCAGGAAGTTCGTATTTCATCGGTTGAGGGCGTTTTACGTCCGGCGCGGGGGACCAGTTCGAGGGGATTAGAGGACAGCCTCCTCTTCTCCATGAGAAACCTGGCAAAGGCTGATAATGCCGAAAGGCGCCGGTTCACAGTGGAGGGCCGCAGCCCCCGCCGGCTCAAGAGGTAGAGTTTATAAGCCTCCACTTGCCCGGGCGCCAGCCGTTTGCACAAACTGCGTTTTCT
>NZ_DIPG01000106.1:0-4853 GCF_002426325.1 Syntrophomonas sp. UBA5494
GCGGGTGGAATCCTGTACGTAAGAATAACTTAATCGAAACAATTTCGCATAGTTGGACTGCCGATTTATATTGGAACGATACCTTTAAAAAACATATTATAGGAGATGGGGGAATATGGTTTTATGGCTATTAGCCATAACTGATACACCAGGAGGATATACAAGATGCAGAAATATTTATCGGTTGTTGTATTATTATGGGCCCTTGTTTATCTCCTGTTCTATAATTTAACAACCATTCTTACGAAATTACGCCTAGTATACCCGAAATCCAGTGATTTTGCAGTTATCGGTCTTTTCGCCTCAGTTCTTTTAATCGGTGTTTTATTAGGGTTTGAGTCACGCATTAGCTCTCAAATCCATCAGCAAAAAAAAATAAATTGGGTTAAGTTGGTTTTGGTCGCTATCCCTGCACTGTCCTTATGCCTCTTCAATCTAATTCCGTGGTTCATAAGCATACCGACTTTTCAACCACTACCAAGAGATTTCTCGTTGGTGATGGGCGTGGTGGCGGGATACGCGTTATGCACATGTGGATTTAAGAACAACGAATGATCTAATATCTTTTTATACCAGAATCATTATTCAAAATTCCATACGGGCTCAACCTTTGTTTGTGAGGGTTGAGTCCGTATGGAATGGGCAGTGCGGCGCGGATGCTTCTTTCAAAGCAAACGAAGGCTGATAGCCAAGTCATTTCGGGTTCCGTCCTGTCAGTGCAACCTTGGCGCACCTTGGACCATCATTCCCCCATTACCTGGCCGTCAGCCTTTTTGCCCGGCTCTTTTTGTGAGCTCTTGAAGAATCATTCCCGTCGGCTCAATCCCCTCCCCCCTATTTTATACTAGCCATGCTGGCGAACGGAAAGAAATTCTTTTTCAAGCTGGCGTACAGCTCCCCGCGCAGGTCGGGATGAGCCACCGCGATCAGCTCCTTGGCGCGTTCGGTCCTGGATTTGTAGCGCAGGTTGGCAACCCCGTATTCGGTGACTACATACTGGGCGTAAGTGCGGGGTACGGTGATTGGCGAGCCTATGGGAAGCTCAGGCACGATTGCGGAGGACAGTGAACCATCCTTCATTTTCCTGGATGAATACAACAGGGTAATCCCCTTGCCCCCTTGCGACCAGAAGGAGCCGATCATGAAATCCAGCTGCCCGCCTGAGCCGCTGATCTGGGTATGGCCCAGCCCCTCGGAATTAATCTGCCCGCTGAGGTCCACCATCAAGGCCATGTTCATAGCCACCATGTTGGGGTGCTGGGCGATGAATACCGGGCTGTTGGTATATGATGAAGGGTAAAATTCACAGGCCGGGTTTTGCTCCACATATCTGTACATCTCTTCGTCACCCATGCAGAATGTGGCCACGGTAACACCCTGGTGAAAAGGTTTGTGCTTGTTAGTTACAATGCCTTGTGCCACCAGCTGGGGCAATCCGATGGGGAACATTTCAGTCAGGACCCCCAGGTCCTTCTTGCCCTCCAGGCCGCTCACCACTGCTTCTGGTATCCCACCGATGCCCATCTGGATGGTATCCCCATCTTCTATCAGGTCCAGCACATACCCGGCTATGGCTTTGTCTGTTTCGGTCGGGGTGCCCCGGCCAAATGTCGGTATTTTGGTGGAGTTTTCCACGAAATAGTCAAATTCGGAGATATGCATCCAATTATTCCCGTAGATCACCGGCATCTGATCGTTGACTTCGCCAATGGTAACGCGCTGCTTGCCGGAGGCACGGCCCCGCCGGATGGTGTCCAGGGTGTAGAAGTTGGTCAGCCCCAGATTGACATACCCGGCAGAATTAGGTGGGGTCACTTTGGCGATAAATACGTCCGACTTGTGCCACACCTTATCGGCCAGGTCGGAGCTCATAACCGGGTAAAATTCCGCTTGCTTGGTCGTGTTCATGCGCCGGCCGGTTGCGATGCTGAATGCCGGCATATAGTTGATATGGCCGTCCAGGGGCAGCATATACTCAGGATCCTGGAATTTGAAAGGATAAAGTCCGATGGTATCGAGTATCCTTACCCCCTTTAATTCCTGCCACCGGTCCAGAATGGCGTTGAAGATGTCCGGCGATCCTGAACCAATGGCCAGCCCGGTGCCGACCACATCGCCCGATTCGACCTTCCGGGCCGCTTCTTCGATGGAGATCATTTTGGCCTGATATTCCTTTTTCCACATATTCATACCCTCCTTACTATTAGCCCTCGTTTACGTCGCGGCCAAAGGCCCGCAGCCCCTACACGATAATGCAGAAGGCCGGCCGGGCCATGGGTTGTGGAGAATACTTGTCACCGGGATATACGCGATGGCCGACCTGCACCGGTTTGCCGATGACATCCATGGTTACTTTCTTGGGGTCCATGGATACCAGATTGCCCATGATCCAGGGGCCTTCATCAAGTTCCACCATCACGATGGTATAGGGGTTCTCATTTTCTCGTCCCTCGGCGGCGATGTTGCAGGTGGTAAAGGTGACGATCCTGCCTTTGCCGGACATCTCCACAATCTCCTGGTTGGTGCTGGCGCATTTGCCGCACACCATCATCGGGGGGCAGGTGTAGGCCCCGCAGTCGTTGCACTTCAAACCCAGTAGTACATCCTTTTTAAGCGCCTTATCGTAGTCCTTAAAGGTAAGTTTATAATCCATTGTTTTAACCCTCCTCACTGATTGGTCATGATCATGCTGACCAGTACTCCGTCGCCGCCCAATGTGTCTATGATGCCATTTTGGGCACCCTCGACCTGGCGGCCTTGCTCCGCCATGTCTCCCCTCAATTGCCGGGTGACTTCTACCACCTGGGAAACACCGGTAGCGCCAATCGGGTGGCCCTTGGCCTTTAACCCCCCGGAGATATTGATGGGAATCTTGCCGCCTATCCTGGTTTCGCCCTTCAGCCACGCCTCGCCTGATTTGCCAAAGTCAAAGAAGCCTAACCCTTCCGCGGCTATCAGGGCAGCGATGCTGAAGCAGTCATGCAATTCGCAGAGATCCATATCCTGCGGGGTCATGCCGGCCATACGATAGGATTGTTGGCAGGCCAGTTCCCGAGCGTAGATACGAGGCAGATATCTGGACTGCGAACTGAGTTTGCCGCTGGACGCCTGGCCGATGCCGGCGAAGTAGACCGGTTTAGGGGTCAGCTTTTTAGCCAGCTCTTCTGAAGCGATGACCACCGCCGCCGCCCCATCGGAAAACGGACAGGCATCCTGCAGCTGGATGGGGGTTGAAACCATAAAACTATTCAAAACATTCTCTTTAGTTATCGCTTTCTGAATCTGGGCATTGGGGTTCTTCATGGCATACTCATGAGATTGGATGGATACCGCCGCCATCTGCTCCTTCAGAATCTCCAGAGGGATATTGTATTGGCTCGCATACAAGTGGGCCAACAGGGCAAATACTGCCGGGAACAGGAACCCGGCCGGGAATTCATAGTGGGCGTCCCCGAACATGGAGAAAGTCCGCGTGGCCAGGGGGGTTCCCATGGCGGTGCATTTCTCCACCCCGCCCACCAGCATGATGTCATAATACCCCGATGCCACCCACATGACCGCGTCCCTTACCGCCATACTGCCTGAAGCGCAAGCCCCTTCAAAGCGGCTCGCCGCCACGTTGAAACAGCCTATATCGTTGGCGAAGAAGGACTGTATCATCCCCTGCCCTTCCTCGAAGTCGCCCAGGACATTGCCCACGTTGACCGCCTGGATATCTTTCGGAGTGAGATTGGCTTCCTGGATGGCGTCCATAGCCACCTCGGACAGCAGTTCCACTGAAGTTCTAGGCGAATTGAAGCAGAACTTGGAATGTCCCGTTCCGATCACTGCTACTCTTCTCATAATCCATTACCTCCTCATTTTTAGCCTTCATCCCGGCCAACCTAATGGTTTTAGATAGCTGCATGGCATAACTATTTGGGAGACATGCGGATGGCCCCATCCAGGCGGATGGTTTCTCCATTTAACATCGGGTTTTCAATGATTTGCTGGGCCAGCATGGCAAACTCGTCGGGATCGCCCAGCTTTTGCGGGAAAGGCACATTCCGGGCCAGTTCGACCCGCACCGGTTCGGGCAGGGCTGCCATCATGGGCGTGTCGAACAATCCGGGGGCAATGGTGCATATCCTTACACCTTCCCCGGCCAGGTCGCGGGCCGCGGGCAGCGTCATGCCTACCAGAGCCGCTTTGCTGGCTGTGTAGGCCACCTGACCGATCTGTCCCTCAAAGGCGGCAATAGAAGCGGTGTTGACTACGATTCCACGGCCTCCTTCATCATTGAGGTCGTTTTGCAGCATCCGGAAGGCTGCCTGGCGCATTACGTCAAATACTCCCACCAGATTGATGTTTATTACCTTCCTGAAATAATCCAAATCGTGGGGCCCCTTCCGGCTGGCGGTTTTCATCCCCGAAGAGACACCCGCACAATTGATCACAATGTCTAGTCGGCCAAACTTATCGATGACAAAATCCAGGGCACAGCCGATGTCCGTGCTACTGCAGATATCGGTCTTGATAAACGCGGCTTGGCTGCCCAATTGGGTTGCCAGCGCCTGGCCGCGATCTTCATTCAGGTCCAGGATCAACACGTTGGCGCCAGCCCCTGCCAAGCGCCGGGCACTCGCTTCGCCGAGCCCGGAGGCCCCGCCGCTGATGATGGCGGTTTTGCCTTCTATCTTCATATCTATCGCTCCTTTCTGAAATCAAAGTCCCAATGCCCTGCTGATGACCAGTTTCATGACCTCGGATGTACCCGCGTAGATGGTCTGGATGCGAGCGTCCGTCCACATCCGGGATATCTCGTATTCCCTGCAATATCCATAGCCACCGAACAGCTGCAGGCAGCGGCTGGC
>NZ_DIPG01000106.1:5135-5783 GCF_002426325.1 Syntrophomonas sp. UBA5494
CCGAACAAAACCCGGTTCTTAACATAATCCAGGGTCAGATCCAGACAGTGCTCGGCGGAGGCCTGCGCCACCAGGGAGACCATGATCCGTTCCTGCTGCAGTTTCTCCATCAGACATTTGAAACCGTTGCCTTCGCCGCCCAGCATATTGGCGCCCGGCACCCGGCAATCCTCGAAAAACAGCTCGGCGGTGTCCTGGGCGTGCAATCCCACCTTGGGGATGGGTTTGCCCCTGTTGAACCCGGAAGTACCCTCCTCGACCACAAACAGAGTGATGCCTTTGGTCCCTGCTTTGCTGTCGGTTTTGGCAGCGACAATAACCAGGTCGGCGAGGATGCCATTGGAAATAAAGGTTTTTGAGCCGTTGATGATGTAGCCATCACCGTCCTGAACAGCTTTGGTACGCATCGCCCCGAGATCAGAACCGGCGCCCGGTTCGGTCATGGCCACCGCCAGGATTTTTTCCCCGCTGGCCACCCCGGGAAGCCACCGGGTTTTCTGCTCCTCAGTGCCGTAGGTGCCTATATATGGGGCGACGATGTCACTGTGCAGCCAGGCGAATACCCCCCGGCAACCCTGACGGGCGATTTCTTCGGCCACTATCACCGAGCACAGGAAATCAGCCCCCGAGCCGCCGTATTCCTCCGGC
>NZ_DIPG01000106.1:5969-6664 GCF_002426325.1 Syntrophomonas sp. UBA5494
CCATCTCCGCTGATACGAACTTCGCAAAGGCTTCCCTGAACATCTTGTGCTCTTCGTTGAAAGGCAAAATCCTATCCACTGAAATCCCTCCTCAAGCTCCGTTTGATTCGGCACTATTTGTCCGGACTGCTATTTCTCCCCGAAATCTGGGTTCCTTTTTTCCAGGAAGGCCATCATGCCTTCCTTCTGATCTTTAGTGCTGAAGCAGAGTCCGAAAATATCTGATTCGATGATCATAGCCCGGTCAATGTCGGTCTGCATTCCTTCATTGAGGGCCGATTTACTGAGTCTAACCGCCATCTGTCCTTTGGCGATGATCCGCATGGCAATATCTCTTGCAACGCCGATCAGTTCTGAAACGGGCACAACCTTGTTAACCAATCCAATTCGAGCGGCTTCTTCCGCCCCGATGATATCACCCGTGTAGAGGAGTTCCCTCGCCTTGTTCATGCCGATCAGTCGCGGCAGCCGCTGCGTCCCTCCGAACCCCGCGGTCACTCCCAAGCCCACCTCCGGTTGTCCGAACTTCGCGATATCCGAGGCAACGCTGAAATCGCAGGCCATCATCAATTCACATCCGCCCCCCAGACAGAAGCCATTGACTGCCGCGATGATCGGTTTGGGCAGCGATTCCATTCTACGCAACACCATCTGGCCGAAACGGGCAAATCTCCTTGCTTCTATAGGCGTCATTC
>NZ_DIPG01000111.1:0-53854 GCF_002426325.1 Syntrophomonas sp. UBA5494
TGCCCCTGTTTGACCGCGGGATTGTGGATAATCTGGCAGCTTCTATTTATGTGTTCGGCGACCTGGCTCTGGCGGCCATGGCAATAGGCATGATTTTCCCCATGCTCAATGACAACAATAAAGCAGGTCGGTTAACATTCTGGGCTATGGCGGTTTCCGCTGTAATTATTATTACCTGGCCGGTTTTGGAATTGGGGGTGATGGGGGCGGGCGCCATGGAACAGTATGTGGTGGTGTGTATGCAGCAGATCAGATGCGCCCAGTTGACCAGGTTTTTGCCCCGCTACGAGCTGATCATGGTGTTCTTTTTTACCTTCTCAACCTTCGTACAATCGGCCACCCTGTACTTTTGTGCCATGTACAGCATAAAACAGATCAGCGGCATAAAGAAAGACTGGTATATTGTGGTCCCCTTATCCCTGGTGCTTGTGCCGATAACCTATTTCATGGCCAAGGATCACAATAACTACGTTAATTTCCTGGATTACCCCTGGGCTCAGATCTGCCTGGCAGTCAGCCTGGGATTGCCGCTGCTCTTATTTGTTATGGCCCTGTTCAGCGGGAAGCTCATGACCGCTAGCAGTGCCAATAACAGCACCGGCAGCTAGTTGTAGACTATATCTGGTTTTTGGTAGGAGGCGCCTTATGTCAAGAAAGTGCCATTTCCTGATTTTCAACCTGGTTTTCTTTACCGTGTTGGGCCTGATATTTATCAGCGGCTACCTGCGGCCAGTCCCCGATATTGAAGCCAGTCAAGCCAACCAATCCGGCGTTTCTCAACCTGCCGGAAGCTGCCTATTCTGCCCATAAGCGAAGCCCGGCATCTCAAACCATGCCATTCCCCATATCCCCATATCATGAGGCTGCTATTGTAATATACTCCACCCCGCAGACCCGGACATTTTGCCCCGGCAAATATGTACTGGCAATGACAAATGCTCTGAAATCGCGGCAAACACACCGGGGTTGCCAAACCGCTTGAAAACGTTTGAACAGAAGCATGACAATGGAATGGGGCTGCGGTTACTCGGTCTGATATAATATGGTTGTATGTCTAAGTGGAATTGTATTGCAGAGTGTCTCATTTTTAATGACCCCGAGCAACAAATGGACTTGCCGGGCTAATTCCTTAATTTTCCGCCTTGTCCTGTATTAATTTAAGGTACTATGCAGGGCAGATTTTTATACCAGAGGTTTACACGATGGGGATCAAACATAGATTTTTGCTGGGGGCCTGGAATATCGGGGTAGTGCCGTCAGGCATCGATGACATCTTCAAGAACCCCGGTGATCTGAAAATTCGCTGGGTTAAGCATAAATACCGCGACCGTTATTTCGCAGATCCCTTCCTGCAGGCTCAAGACGACCGTTATTACTATATCTTAGTTGAGGAATATATTTTTTGCGAGGACAAAGGCAGGATCTCCCGTCTAACTATTGATAAAAACACCTTAAGGCTGGTCAATAAAGAAACCATCCTCAATGACAAGCATCATCTGTCTTATCCTTTTATTTACCAGGATCACATAATACCGGAAGGCTATCGGAGCGGCGCAGTATACGCATACAAACCGGTGGATGGAGATGAAGGATACCAAAAATTAAAATTAACTGACCATGCCCTGGTAGATCCGACCCTGCTCGAATATAACGGTAAGTACTGGATCTTTGCCACCACCAGAGAAAGCCGTGAAGATTCGATGAGCAAGCTGAGCATATTCTGCTCCGATCAATTAGGGGAGTTCTCGCCTCATAAAATGAATCCCGTCAAAATCGATTTGAAGACCGCGCGTCCCGCCGGCCATTTTTTTAAACACCGGGGCCGATTATTCAGGCCGGTGATGGATTGCGAGAAATCTTACGGGCATTCCATCAGGATCATGGAAGTCAAGAAATTAACTTGTCAAGAATATTCGGAACAAGAAGTGCTGTCATTGTCCAGTGCCTTATCGCCTCCCTATAATATGGGGTTTCACACTTTTAATGTTTATGATGACTGCGTAATCGTTGACGGCTACCGGGAATATTACAGTTATTTAATTCAGCCGATACTATTCAAGTTCAAAAAATTATGGCTATATTTGTACACTAAATATGAAAGCCCGGGGAAAGCGATCGTGGAGTGAAATCGGGATGCAGTTACAACTCAAACCCCGATTTATCCGGGAGCAGTTGATCAAAACGCTTCTTTACGGCTTCTCTTTTTCGGATGAAGTCGGTTTCGTACACACTATCATTAATGCATATCATTTTATACTCATTGCCGGACATAGCCTCAAAGAGTTCTTGATCATTATCTCCCATCACAAAAAGGCGTCCTGAACTAACAGGTCGGGGAGAGAATTGACCGGATGCATACTGCCAGTAAGAAAAAACATACTGGTTAACATCGTTTATTGTCCGGAATTTGTTTTTGCATGTAGCATCAAGTATAGCAAATTCCTTTTCCCACACTTCTTTACAGATTGAAATCAAAAAAGACGCGGGCAGATGGAAGTTCGCGAAACCAGAAAAGCTTCGCAAAGGCGCATAGTAAATATTGTTCAACAGGTATTTTCCGTATTTCAGGCTAAACCATTTCCCAAAATGGCTTCTTAACACTTTTCTTTTTGTAAAGTATTTATTAATGATGGCCAGGTTGTTAATCAAGTAGTGGAAGAAAGGGTCTTCAGGAACCACGGGCATCAGAGCGGTCATAACCGCGCTTGCACAGGGAAGATGGTTTTTGAAAAAATCTTCGGGCCGCACAGGCTTAATAGCGAAGGTGTCATCGTTGAAATAAACGAATTGTTGGGTCAAACCTTCGATTCGATGCAGATTCAGCTCAATGGCATGAGAGCTGAATGTGGGAAGATATTGCGGTGGTATGAAATCACTGTGCTTGACGATGTTGAGTTTGCCGTGATCCCTATTCAGCCACTTGGGTAAATGGCCGCAGGTCACAAAATGTATTCTACTCACCCAGGGAGCAAATTTCTCTACGCCTCTAAACCAGTATTGCAGGTTGTCCCAATCTCTATACAGATTGGGAGAGTCTTCACAACCGGCCGTCAGATAGCTGTTTTTACTCTTTTGCCAGTCTTTATCATCGCCGTCAACCCAGGTAATGACGAAATCTATGTTAACACTCATTCTTTAACCTCGAAGCTTTGAAATGGGCGCAATCTTGCATCCATATATTAGCACGATCAGACAAATCCTGTATATATCGTTTACATGAACGGAGTATAAACGCATTATTAGGGATTGCTGTTGCAGATCGCAAGTGAAGGCGCTTAATAATGAACTGAAACTGCCTTGGTCACGCACCCGGGGCTTCCCGATATAATAAAACCCGATAATTGAGGAAAAACTTAATAAAACGGTACTTCAACAGCGATACTGTCCTGTCAAAAGGAGATGCAATATTGTGGAAGGAAGCGCAAAAAACGGTTATACCTATGACCGTTTGGGGAAGAAGCGGCAAAGCTTAAGACAAATAACCCGCCACACCTTACTCAGACTGAGAAGGCTCACCTGGAAAAAAATCACCAATCGCCTGGCCAGCCTTATTTACAAAAAGGCGACTCTCCTGGTGGTTCTAAAGCGCTTGGATCAGCCGCCTCAAATAGAGATACCCGGCCTTTCCGTTGAATGCAGGCCTTTAAACAGCAGTCATACCCGGCTGATCTCTGAGCTGAACGGGCTGAGCAAGGAACGAATTGCCACTTTTTTTGCCGAAGGAGCCAGATGCCTGGGGGCTTTTTACAATAATCAGCTTATCGCCTATTCCTGGTGTCATTACCAGAACCGCCAGTTCCCATTCTTCAGCTATTGTCTGGAGGTAAAAGCCGGAATATATATCGGTCCCAACTATGTTGATACCGAATTCAGGGGGAATAGAATACACGGTTTTCTGCTGACCAAAATATTTGAGCTTTTATATAAAGAAGGCTGCCGACAGGTGTGGAGCAGCGTTTTAATCAATAACCATGCTTCCATTAAAGGCTTGAAGCGCACCGGCTTCATTCCACAAAAGCAGATTGAAGTGAGCAGGATACTAAACAGCATCGCCCGCCAACACCTCAAAGAGCTAAACCATTGGCCATAATACCGGGATAGTTTTCACCACTATGCCATTATTTTTTATCTGCCATCACTGAGGAATTGGAAACCTTATAAAGAAGGCAGTACCCTTTGAACTGGTCTTTACGTCAATTGTGGCATTGTGGCGAGCCGCAATACGGTAGCAAACCGCCAGACCCAAGCCGGTTCCATTCTCTTTGGTGGTAAAAAAGGGCGTCCCCAGTTTATCAAGAACGGCTCGGTCTATCCCGGAGCCTTGATCCTCAATTACCAGTAGTGCATTTTCATTCTCCACCAGGGTTTTAATAGTTACCGCCCCGGTTGACGACATTGACTCCAAGCCGTTTTTAAGCATGTTCAGTATAAGCTGATGGATCTCTTCCTTATCGAGGAGCAGGTCAGGGAGATCATTGAGTTCATGATAAATGTATTGATTCCTGCTCAGAGCACTGGCCTCAATAAGCGGCAGCGACTTACTGATGATCGCATTAAGATTCTGCCGGGTCATATCCACCATTTTGTTTTTCGCCAGTGAAAGGAATTCAGTGATAATGGAGTTAGCCCGGTCCAGTTCTTCGATCATCAGATCAAAGTAGTCCTTATCTGGTTGATAATCCTCCCTTTCCCGCAAGAGCTGCAGATACCCGCGTACGGTTGTCATCGGATTGCGGATCTCATGGCCGATGCTGGCTGACATTTCTCCAACCAGGTTAAGACGGTCCAGCCGGGTCATCTCAATTTCCATTTTTCTTTGCTCTGTTATGTCGACTAATATACCGAGTATACAAGACCGGCCATCAACAACAATATTTTCCGTAGAAATCAGGCCCAATCTCTGTTCGCCTTTCTTGTTACGAAACATGATTTCCATATCCCGAACTGATTGATTGGTCAAAAGCAGCCATTCAGCCTGGTCGTAGTCGGTAGCCTTCATAAAAAATCCCAACTCCAGAGGTGTATGACCAATAGTATCTTCATAACTGTAACCGGTACAGTGGCAATATGCCATGTTGACCATGATGTATTTCTGATCATCTGCAGAGATAATCACCATTGGTATGGGGCTGGTATTGAAAGCCTTAGAAAAAAGTTCCTCTGACAAACGGATTTGATCCTGAATGCGTTTACTTTCAGTAATATCTTTGCATGATTTTAGGAAATGCGGTTTGCCATCGAGCTCAAATATTTCTCCGGAAAGGCAAAAGGTTCGTATCTCGCCGTTTTTCAATCTTAGTTCAACTTCAAAGTCCCTGATGCTTCCGTTTTCCCTAAGTGCCTGGAATAGGCGCTTGCGGTCTGAAAAATTAACCCAGATTTTTAAATCGTAAACCGTGCGGCCTATGGTTTCTTGTCTGGTAAAGCCGCTAGTAGTGACAAAAGCATCATTGACTTCCACGAAGCGCCCTTCCCTCAATATGGTTATTGCCATAGGGTCGGGGTTATACTGGAAGGCTTTCAAAAACTTCTGATGTGATTGACGCATAGCGGTTTCGGCCCGCTTCAGGTCTGTCAGATCGATATGTATTCCCGCCATGCTCAAGGACTGACCGGCTGCATCTCTCTCAACCACCCGGCCCCGCGACATAACCCACTTCCACTCCCTTGATTTAGTGAGCATACGATATTCCATTTCAAACTTGGTGGTTTTCCCCAACAGATGGTCATTGATAGCCTGCAGCATAGCCGTTTTATCATCAGGATGCACCAGTCTTTCCCAAGCGTGAATGCAGGGTTCCAGTTCTTCCGGCGAATATCCCAACATCTCAGCCCAGCGGGGGCTGTAATATACTTCGCCGGTTACGGTATTCCAATCCCAGAAACCGTCGTTGTGAGTCGCCCATACCAGTCTCAGTCTCTCCTCACGGTCTTTAATAATTTTATCTGCTTCCTCCAGTTTGCGTTTTCGCTCCAGACCCATGGCTATAAGCATCTGTCCCAACTTGGAGTAAAAGGCCATTATAGCCCCCACCTGCTCTTCAGAGATTATGGGCACCCGGCGAAGTGCTTCCATATAGGCGTTTTCGTCAAATCCATGCTCTTGCGCCTGTTGGCGAAAAAAGTCCTCGTCAGGCGGTTCATGAAGAAGTTGTCCCAGGAAAATGCCGCCCAAATGCTGACCTTCCACTACGATGGGAGTGCCGTAGTCCATCAGGCCGTTGAGACACTTATAACCTATATACGCCTCCTCATGCAGATGAGCGGCGATGTAAGCGTCACTTTGCTTGCATCTTTCGTAGGTCTCAGGGCATTTACGGTGAAAAAGGGCACATATGTCCTGCCAGCCTATCCCGCTTATGACGTTATTCTCTTCATCATGCAGTCCATATGGAATTCCGGTGGCCATATAAAATGAGTTCAACAATTGTTGAAGACATTGAATATCCACCAAATCCGAGAACCTAAATTTGATGGGCTTTTCTTGGAATTGCTTCTGAACCGGGTCGGTAACGTATATTTCAGACCTGCCGGTTGAGAACCATTGATATTGAGACCTCGTTTCATTACCCTGCCGGACTACACCGTGGTTTGCAAAAACAGATTCCAACGCCGCATTTCTTGACCTCAATTCGACCAGTTCTTCTATAAGTTGCTCCTTAGTTTTATTTTCGTCCTTCAAGTTACACCCTCCGGAGATTAGAATAATGATATTACTTACAATATACTATTCTTATATCTAAGTTTGTCGAAAATGGTTAGGACTGAACGGCGGATAATCATAATTCAGGCTGGATTCGGCATGATTTGGGCAGAAGAATATTCATATTCCGGGGTTTATAATCATTTCTTTATCATCCGCACTATGGCCAGGCTCGGGGCAACTGTAGTTTGGCTGGATCTGGCGAAGCGCTTACTGCAGAGTATTTGAATAGCGAGGATATATTAAAGAAATTGTCATACTCGTAAAGATGCCCTATCATGCGGCTGCAGCATATATGCCGTCATGCGCTTGACAAACTGAACCGGTAACTGTAAAATCCAGATTATTAACCGATGAGTCAGAGAAGTAGGCTTGATACTGACTTCCAGAGAGTTGCAGAGGCTGGGATTGCAGCAGTAACAGACAAGTTGAATGGACTGACGAGGGTGGCTGCAAAATGAAACAGAGTAGTGGCCAACGGGAACTCCGCCCGTTATCAAGGGAGCGCGCATGCTGGTGCGCGGAACGAGTGGGTCATCGACCAATTTGGGTGGTACCGCATGAGTAAGAGCTCATGTCCCTTAAGGGACGTGGGCTTTTTTATACGGAATCTGCACAGATTATATTTAAATACCAGTGATGCTGCAAATATCAACAAATTACAAAGGGGGAAAAAACATGGCCCAAGTCCCATACAAAACCTATTTAACCGAGGAAGAAATCCCTAAACAATGGTATAACATCCGCGCCGACATGAAGGAACAACATGATCCATTTCTCAATCCCGGAACCCTTCAGCCTATAACCGCTGAGGATCTGTATCCCGTGTTTGCGAAAGAACTCTGCCGGCAGGAGATGGATGCCGAGACCAGGTACGTGGATATCCCCGGCGGTGTCCTCGACTTCTACCGGATGTTCAGGCCCTCCCCTTTGATTCGCGCCTACAATCTGGAGAAAGTGTTGGATACGCCGGCTAAAATCTACTATAAATTCGAGGGCAATAACACCTCCGGCAGCCACAAACTGAATGCAGCCGCTGCCATGGCTTATTACGCCAAAGAAGAGGGCCTGACTTCTCTGACCACCGAAACCGGGGCCGGGCAATGGGGCACCGCGCTGTCTATGGCCTGCGCCTTCTATGGCCTGGATCTTACCGTATTCATGGTCAAGGTTTCTTTTGAGCAAAAGCCTTTCCGCAAATCGGTGATGGAAACCTACGGGGCCAAAATAATCCCCAGCCCTTCCGATACTACCGAGGTAGGCCGGGCTATTTTAGCCAAAGATCCCACCACCGGCGGCAGCCTGGGCTGCGCCATCTCCGAGGCCATAGAACTTTCCTTAAAAGATGACCAATGCCGTTATGCTCTGGGTTCAGTCTTGAATCAGGTGCTGCTGCACCAGTCGGTTATCGGCCTGGAAAGCAAAATCGCCATGGAAAAGATCGGCGAATACCCGGACATCGTGATCGGCTGCGCCGGGGGCGGATCCAATCTGGGCGGATTGATGGCGGCCTTCATGCAGGATAAACTGACCGGCAAAGCCAACAGCAGGTTTATTGCGGTGGAGCCGGCTTCCTGCCCTTCACTGACCCGCGGCAAATACGCCTATGATTTTTGCGATACCGGCAAAATCACCCCGCTGGCCAAAATGTACACGCTGGGCAGTGATTTCATTCCTTCGCCCAACCATGCCGGCGGCCTGCGCTATCATGGCATGTCGCCCATTCTCTCCAAGCTCTATCACGATGGCTACATGGAAGCCATCTCTGCGGAGCAGACCAGGGTTTTCGACGCGGCCACCCTGTTCTGCAAGCGCGAACAGATCTTGCCGGCGCCCGAATCCGCCCACGCCATCTATGGCGCGGTTGTGGAAGCCCTCAAGTGCAGGGAATCGGGCGAGGCCAAAACTATTCTATTCGGCCTGACCGGTACCGGCTACTTCGATATGCATGCTTACGCGCAGTATAATGACGGAACCATGTCGGATTACATCCCCACTGACGAAGACTTGCAGCGAGGATTTGCAGGCCTGCCTAAAGTGGAATAGTGTAGAAAAGCTTTGAAACGGCTCTTAAACAGGCTAGTTTTCTTGGCAGGTTCAAGAGCCTTGTGATTTGGACCGGGCTATTCCACAACGCGATAAGTTTATGTAAAATTACCTGCACACCAACTACAAACCGTGTTTTTAGCAGGTGAATCCAGCATCGCCGGCTGGGGAAAGCCACAACTGCATCAAAAGAATAAAGAGAGGCTATCCCTTTTGTCTATACAGACTTTGGGGACAGCCTCTTTCTTACAGGCCGCTTGATCCCAGTTGCCTTGTGGTCAGTTCATGAGAGCTTCCGGGTATGCTGTCTTACCACTTTCCCTTACCGAGATGACCGGCAATTTCAGCTTTGCTTCTTTGTTTAATAATCCAGGCTTCATCGCGGGCCTGTTCAAACAATGCTACGCAGGGAGGGTCCAGGTTGATTTCAATGCCTTCTTTAGCCAATTTCGCGATTTTCATGGCCAGTCTAATGATTTCCATATGAATATCATTGGTACGGTCCGAAGCATAAATTTTTTGGGCATCTTCTTCGGACAAGGCAGCGAATTTCTCCTTAGGCGACATGCATTTGGGGCATTTTGGCGGCGCCTCGCTTCCTTCGTAAACAAAACCGCAAACCGAACATTTCCATAACATAATTTTCGTCTCCCTTCATGGTCTGATTTACTGCCAGTCGCAACTGGACCTTTCACTCGATAATCCAAGGTTCAGATAGAAATCTTTTGACCTTCCGTATTCGTTGTCGACTCTGTCTCCGTTACCTGAACACTGCCAGCGCTTTTCGAAGTCAATGATCCGTCCTTTTGCTTAACGGCTCCCCAACTAGACCTCTTTCTCGGCGCCCATGCTGGCATGCAAACCGGCCAGGTATCCAAAGGTCATAGCCGGACCCAGAGTGCTTCCGCCTCCCCAATAGGCCCTGGCCACCGGGGAGGCCACGCAGTTGCCGGCGCCATACAGCCCGGCAATTGGCTGGTCATACACATTCAGAACCTGGGCATATTTATTTATCACCGGGCCTCCATTGGTGTCCAGGGTGCCTGCGCCAAGGATGATGGCATAATATGGCCCCTGATCGCTGAGCGGATACATGGTATAGTTCAAACTGCCCGCCGGAGGCCATTCTACGCCGGGAACGGTGGGGGGAAATGTGGTCCACTCCCGGTCATAGTTGTAATCACCGCGGCCGAAATCCTTATCCTGACCTGTTCTGGCGAATTCATTGAAACGCGACACGGTATGTTTCAGATTGTCCTCAAAACCCGGATCCAAACTGAATCCTCCGGTTTTCGAGGCCAGCTTGCTCAGGTGCTGGGTTATAGCCAGGGTCAGTTCTCCCCAGCTGTCCCCTGTGATGATGTAGGATGCGTCCACCCCCTTGACCGGATAGGGCGGGAAGCCCTGCCAGAGTGTTGCGGTGCGCTGGTCGAATATCATGAAAACCAGCATATTGCTCCATTCCGCCCGCTGAGGATCCCAGACGAAGTGGGTCATGGTGCGGTCGTTGTAATTGCGCTTTTCATTCATGATCCTGCGGCCATACCGGTTGACCTCGATCACACTGTCTCCGGGGATATAAAAAACATTGTGCACGCCGTCCGGATCGGCCAGGGCTTCTTCAACAATGATTTCGGCCCGGAAGGCGCCGACCATGTTGCCCAGTTTGGCTCCTATCGCACCTGCCATTTTGATAAAATCTCCGCTGTTGGTCGGAGCGGCGCACCCCCCAAAACTTGGTCCAGGCTGGAAATGCAGCATCAGTTCAGAATTATGCGTATAGCCTCCGCTGCCGAAAATAACCGCCCGGTTTGCCCGAAATTTGAGGTTTTTCTGGTCCGGGCCGATCACTTCCAGACCGATGACCTCCTCCATGGAATTTCTCAGGATTTTGCTGGCGCGATGATTGGTCAATACCTTAATCCCCTGTTTTCCGGCCTTGGCCTTCAACTGCCGGATCAATTCTCCGCCAAAACCCTGTTTGCCGTCGGCATTGCGGGCATACAACACCCTTCCCCGCACTGCTTTGTTTTCGGGGAGATGATCCATATAATCCACCTGCGGTTTACCGGTCCAGTTGATTTCCTGAATGCTCTGCAGCGCTCCACAATCAGCCAGGAAATCGATTGCTTCTGCCGCCCGGTCATAGTAAGTTTCGATCAAAGCGAACTCGTTTTCCGGCAGTCCCAGCCTGGAATCTTCAGGATTGTAGAGCTGGGGATAGGAATAGCGCGCCATATAGCGCAGGGCGTCCTCTTTGGCGTCTATGATGCCCAGTTCTTTTTGAAAGCGGTTATTGGGAATCCAGTATCCGCCGCCGGAGCGCAGGGTGGTTCCCCCGATGATAGGCCCTTTCTCCAGCATGAGCACTTTGCCCCCCCGTATGCTGGCAGTGAGCGCCGCCGAGAAAGCGGCAGCCCCGCTGCCAACCACCAGAATATCGGCAACCTCATCAAACTTCATGTTCAACCCTCCTTCAACCGATGTCCTCCTCATTACCGGGAATGCAATAATACTCCTTGGAAAATCCCTTTTCTTCATATATCGGGCATCCCGGACAGACACACCCCGACCCGACGGTGATGCATTTGCTGCTGCCATATTCGGGAAGGCAGAAGGCCAGCGGCTCACCGCAGTTTATGTAAGAGGGGCACATTTTGCAGATACATCGCTTCTGGTCATTGTTGTCCATTAATAAACCTCCCTTTCCGCTGCCTAGCTTAGATTCTACCTGATAAATAAAACATGAGTCATTGGGTGAACTTTTATAATATTGGATTTATTTTAACATAAAAATATGATAATTGATTAGAAATTTAAAAATAATTTACCTGGAGGTGTCACCCCTAGACGGCCACAACCTGGTTTACCAGTTTGCCGATTTTTTCGATATAGCATTCCACAATATCGCCGTCAGCCAGCAGTCTGGGAGGTTCGAATCCCATGCCCACCCCGCTGGGGGTGCCGGTCATGATAATATCCCCGGGGTGAAGGGTTAAGCCTTTGGAAAGATCGCTGATAATAAAAGGGATGTCAAAAATCATCTGCCTGGTGTTGGAGTCCTGCCTCAACTCGCCGTTTATCCTGCATTGTATATCCAGTTCCACTGGCATGGGTAAGGCGCTTTTGTGAACCAGAACCGGTCCCATGGGGCAAAAGGTATCCAGGCTTTTGCCTTTAAACCACTGTTTATGAACCCCCTGCAAATCGCGGGCCGAAATATCATTGGCAATGGTATAGCCAAAAATGTAATCTTCTGCCCCCTCGGGCTCAATGTTGCTTCCGGTTTTGCCTATCACCACCGCCAGCTCAACCTCGTAATCTACCTGTTGGGTAACCTGTGGTGAAAATTTGATCCGGTCCCCGTGGGCGATGGCCGGACTGGCGATTTTGCTGAAATAAATCGGGCAATCAGGTATTCCGGTGTCAGAAATCTGAGTCATTTTTATCTCCTGAGCATGCTCTATATAGTTCTTTCCCAGGCAAAAGACATTGCGCGGCGGATTTGGTATGGGGGCCAGCAGTTTGATCTCTTTTAAGGGCAGGCAATTGTATTTTCCCCTGGCAATCGCAGCAGACAATTCTCTCAAATGATCGGAACTCAAGTTTTCTATTAATTCCAGCATCGAAGTAAATCTTGTTTCCAAAAGTGCATTTAGCTCTATAACCCCATCTTCAAGCATGATTCCGACCTGGCTTACATACTTATGGCAAAATGAAACAAACCTCAAACTGACTCCTCCTATCTGCCCGGCGCCTCTTCATAGAACCTTCTTGATTTGTTAACATCTGTGACCACAATTAACGCGCATTTGAATTGCATATTGGCGATATTCCTCAAATATAAAACTGTCTCAGACAATCATAATATATGGGAAAGTGAGGGGGCAAGCGGAGTGAGGTTCTTGACCTGCGCATTTAGCTCAAGTCAAGAACCTCACCCCGCTTGCGCGTACCTCTTTATCCTCCGCCCCGCTTTATCCCCCGCCCCGCTTGCCGCACAGAACACTCACTGTTTGATGTCGGCTCGAATAACATATTAGGAGTAGATACCGGGAGGTGATTTTTTGAAGCCAGTGGTAGAAGTCCGCGGGGTTGCCATGACCTATCAATCCCCAAACGGCGAAATCCAGGCCCTGGACAACATTGATTTTGCAGTAAGCGAAGGTGAATTTGTCAGCATAGTCGGACCCAGCGGATGCGGGAAATCGACCCTGCTTTCTATCATATCCGGTCTGCTCAGCCCAACCTCGGGAGAGGTTCTGCTGTACGGGGAACGAAACGCCGGCTCTTCCAAAAAAACCGGTTATATGCTGCAAAAAGATCATCTCTTTGAATGGCGAACCATTTTGCAAAACGTGCTCCTGGGGGTTGAGATTCAAAAAGCCCTCAATCCAGAAACCAAAGAAAAGGCTATCAATTATTTGAAAACCTATGGCCTCTATGAATTTCGCAACAAATATCCTGAGCAACTATCAGGCGGTATGCGGCAAAGAGCGGCCCTGATCAGGACCCTGGTGCCGAACCCCCAAATCCTGCTGCTCGACGAGGCTTTTTCCGCCCTGGACTACCAAACCCGCCTGGCGGTCAGCGAGGATATCTACGACATCATCAGAAAGGAGAAGAAGACCGCCATACTTGTGACTCATGATATCAGCGAAGCCATAAGCATGTCTGACCGGATCGTGGTGTTAAGCCACCGGCCCGGGCGTCTGAAAAGAATCCACAACATAAAATTGAGCTGCACCAGCCGGACTCCGATCAACTGCCGCGAAGCACCGGAATTCAGATACTACTTCCAGGAAATATGGAGGGAGTTGGATATTCATGTCTGAGCCAGCTGCTGCTATGTCAGCGGTTAACAGTCAATTATCCGAAATATCGCCTGCACATGCCCAATACCTGAATATGCTTAAACGGGAAAAGATCACGGTTCGTGCCACTCAATTCATAATTCTGTTCCTGTGCGTCGCTCTGTGGGAAATACTGGCCCGGGCGGCCATCATCGACCCCTTCATAACCAGCCAGCCTTCCCGGATAATCAGAACCATCGGGGTTTTGTACAATGAAGGCGCGCTCTTCCAGCATATCGGGGTGACCTGTCTGGAAACCATCATCGGCTTTCTTTTGGGGACGGTCTCCGGGGTTTTGTGCGCCATTGCCTTGTGGTGGTCGAAATTTTTGTCAGAGGTGTCTGAACCGTACTTGGTGGTCTTAAACAGCCTGCCCAAAATCGCTCTGGGTCCGGTTTTTATCGTTTGGATCGGCGCCGGCCCGGTAGCCATTATTGTCATGACCCTGGCTATTTCGCTGATTGTGACCATCCTGGAAGTCTTAAACGGTTTTATGGGGGTTGATCAGCAGAAAATCAAACTGGTGCACTCCTTTGGCGGCACCAAATATCAGGTGCTGACCAAGGTTTTGCTCCCGGCCTCATTTCCCAGTATAATCAACGCGCTCAAAGTAAACGTGGGATTGTCGTGGGTCGGTGTCATTGTGGGCGAGTTCCTGGTTTCCAGGGCCGGCCTGGGATATCTGATTGTCTATGGCGGCCAGGTTTTCAGACTCGATTTGGTCATGACCAGCGTGGTTATTTTGGGAATTGCGGCCATGGTCATGTATCAGGGAGTGGTTTGGTTCGAAAGTTTTGTCTTGAGAAAAAATGGTCATGCGCAAAGAGAGGAGAAGGATTGGTAATGAGGAAATTAACGGCGCTATTGTTGGTTTTAACGGTAGGATTCACTTTGGTTTTATCAGGGTGCAGCCCTGCACAGAATGAACTCACCAAGGTCAAACTCTGTGAGGTCACCCACTCGATTTTCTACGCCCCGCAATATGTGGCTTTAAACCAGGGATTTTTTAAAGCCGAAGGCTTGGAAATCGAACTCACCAATGGCCAGGGAGCCGATAAGGTCATGACCGCGGTCTTGACCGGGCAGGCCGACATCGGTTTAGCCGGCCCGGAGGCCAGTGTCTACGTCTATAATGAAGGTAAAGAAGACTATGGAGTGGTATTTGCCCAGTTGACCAACGGAGACGGCACCTTTTTGATGGGCCGGCAGCCCGATCCCGAATTCCAGTGGAGCGATTTGAAAGGCAAGACCATTATCGGAGGACGCAAAGGCGGAATGCCGGCCATCATACTGGAATATGTCCTGGAGAAGAACGGCATGACGGTGGGAAAAGATGTTTTTATCGACACCACCATGCAGTTTGCAGCCATGCCGGGGGCTTTCCTGGGCGGTCAAGGTGATTATGTGATCATTTTTGAGCCAACCGCTTCAACAATGGCCAAAGAAGGCAAAGCCCATATAGTAGCCTCGCTGGGCAAAGAAAGCGGTGAAGTCCCCTATACCGCTTATTTCACCAAAAAGAGTACCATCGAGAAAAATCCCGAGCTGGTGCAGAAATTTACCCGGGCCGTCTATAAGGGACAGCAGTGGGTAGACAGTCACTCCCCCGCAGAGATCGCCCAAACCATCAAGCCCAGCTTTCCGGATGAATCCGAAGAAATACTAATCAGCGCCATTAAGAACTACAAAGACCAGAATAGCTGGAAGAAGGACCCCTTATTGCTGGAAAACGATTTTTATCTCCTGCAGCAAATCATCAAAGATGCCGGAGAACTGGAAAAGATAGCCCCTTATGACAAAGTGGTCACCGGCCAGTTTGTGCCTAAATAAAAGTAATCAAGCGGAGGGCTTCGGCTAATAGAATCCCTCCGCTTTATCTCTGCACCATGCGGCCTTATGGAGGGCGGTATTATTCACCGCCCCATTTGCATTTTCCCTGGATACCTTTAAATTGGATTCGAAACAGCCTGCCGGAGAGGAATTTAATGTATAATTATATAAAGATTAGCAAAGCGGGGTGATACTGATTTAATGAATCGGAGGAATAATGCCAGAGGTCGTAGTTTTCATATTATGTCGACGAGTATAATCTGAGGATCGGCATCGTAGACTTTAAATACAACGCTCAACATCAGTTTAGGGGGAGATCACATGGCTGATGAGGTTGTATCGGCAAGTTTCGGCGATATTATTGGCGTTTACCGCGGTCCCACCAAACACTATGGGGTTTACATCAATGACCATAGCGTGGTGCATTATGCCCCGTATATTGACGAATTTGAGAAGTACCACTATATCCGGGAAACCACCCTGGATAGATTCCTGCATGGCAAAACCGGCTATTTTATCTGCATTTTTCCTGAGACTAATGAAAATGAACCCATCGACGTATTGGCGGCCCCGTTTCGAAGCTTAACCCTCCTTATCGACAGGCTAAAGCTGTTGGAATTAATCCGGCAAAGCCCCTATTATCGAATCTACTCGCCCCGTCAGACTGCACAGCGGGCATTAAGCAAGGTTGGGGAGCGCGAATACAGTCCTTCCATCAGCAATTGCGAACATTTTGTGGTCTGGTGCAAGACCGGAATTACAGAAACCTCCAAAGTAAAATGCTTATTGGGCTTATTGCCCAACGTGCCGGCAGTTCTTTCCATAAACTAGCATAAAGCTAATTTCTATATTACGGAACTCCCGATAATACGGGAGTTCCTTTTTGTTGACCCCGGGCCACACAGTTGAACTCCCCGCATTCACAAATGATTGATAATTCGCATTTCCCGCATCCGGCACAGTAACCAAATTATGGTATTAGAGAATAAACTAGAGTAAATCTAAGCAGCCGTTTATTTATAAATGGCTTGGCAGATTATTTAAAGATATAGGAGGTTATTATATGAAAACCCGTTATCAGAGAGATTCCTACAGGCGTGATAATCGCAGGGAAGAGGATTATGATTATTCCCCTTATCCCAAGAAAGATTATTATGAGGAGCAAGACAACTATTGCCCTTTTCCCAAAAAGGACGATAACCAGGATTTTAAGAAGGATAAAGACAAAAATAAACCCGATTTTGAAACTGAGACGATCTTAAAGTGCGGCACCAGTGTGGGCTCCGGTCCGATATCCTGTAACGGCATTTTGGTTAATGGGGCGGCTTCATCCGGTATCAACAACAGCAGCTATGGGGTTGTTCAGGCGACAGTTTCTCTTGACACCAGCGATTTGATCGACCCCACTGTCAAATTGGACTTCTTTTCACTTATTAGTTTCAGAACCACCGACGACGACAACTTTCTGCTGCGTTTAGTGTTCAAGCTGAGCAGGGTCTGCTGCGGCAGTCATGTTCCTCTCGGCACCTGGACCTTCGAGAGACAGTCTAACGAAGATTTTGTAACAAACCAGAATGAAAACGAATTCGTACAGCAGTCAGATTCCTTCGCTTTCAGCTTCTGCGCTTGTGAAACCTGCCCGGAATGCTGCCATTATGTTGTTGAACTTGTCAGCCAGGAATGCTTTAATATTGCATTTGCTACCGTCACCAATATTTCGCTCTCCGCTCTGGCTGTTGGTAAAAAACGGAAGAAATAGACCAAAATTCGGGAATAGGCCGGAACGATTTTGAAATGCCTTCCAAAAAGCGAACAAAATTTAATGTGGGCCATTGAAGATTTCTTTGGCCCTCAGGTAATCAGCTTAATGGAAGGTCGGCGAGCACGAGAAATATCCAGGTATGCCATGCCTTCCAGGGACGAAGGTCGCCCGTATCAAGGTTGTCTCCGGCTTTATTTGCTTATAAAGTACCCCATCGGATTCAATTCGCTGTATCAAAGATACCTGCGGACTTTTTGGCAGTATCGCAGGTATTGTTCACCGTAGATCTTTTGCAATGATTCCTCCTCGCGAAGAACCTGGCGATTCATGAGCCACAGACCCGCCAGGAGGTACAATAATACCACCCAATTGGGGAAAATCAAAAATATACCCAGGAGTATGAACCCGAAAGCGGTATAAATGGGGTTGCGGCTGACAGCGAAGGCGCCAGTTGTTATCAGAGCGCCGGGCTGATCTTCATCGATACCCACCCGAAAGCTTTTGCCAAAAGAAGTCAGGCTTAAAAAGAAAAAGGCCAGGCCCAGTATACACAAGGCCACGCCGATCCAAGCCGCCATATCATTATAAAACAGTTCAGCGCCGAATTTCGGCCAGTTCAGAGCGCTGGCAAAGATGAGATAGAAGAACAGCAAAGCAAATGGAGGAATGAGGAAATCGGTTTTATCCATCTCGCCAAACCTCATGGCTTTGATGCCCAGTTTTCGCATCAGAATAGCCCGCGAGATCACCAGAGTAATAAGCAAAAGTATAGTCCCAACTGCAAAATAACCCTGCATCAAGACTGCTCCTTCGAAAGTGTGATTATGTCTTCCCTGCTACCCAATATACACCGAAATAACCCCCTTGGGGACGGTCCCAAATTTGTCACGTCCCCAATTGCGCCTTATTCGGCTGCGGGTTCGGCATTCTCATTGATCTCTGGGGTTTCTTCGGCTTCTGCGCTCTCTTCAACCGGCAGATTATTGATCACTGCATAGACGGCATCTTCTTTTTCGCTTACTTTTATCTGCGGATCCAGGTTGAAGTCGTCTACAGTGATTGAATCGCCTAAATTCATAGGTGCCACATCGATTTGTATGGCGTCAGGCATCAAATCCATTCTTCCCGTAACAGGAACCTCGTATTTGTAGACCTGAAGCTGCAGTTGTCTGTCTGCCAGATCTTCCACATTTCTGAAAACAATAGGAACGGATAGTTTGACCTCCTGATCTTTGGAAACCAGCTGCACATCGATATGGGTAATCTGCTGCGAAATCGCATCCCGCTGCACTTCTTTGATAAAGCCCAGTGTCTTATTGTCGTTAAACAGAATCGTCACTCTGGCATTGGAGCCATGGCGCTTAAGAACTTGCTGCAAGGCCGCTCTGTCGAATTTGACCGGATTACTCGCCTGCACACCTTCGCCATAAATAACCCCGGCCACAAAGCCCTTTTCCCTGAACTTGCCGCGTTGTTTGCTTCTTTCACTCGCCTTTAAAATAGTCTCTTCCATAAAAGTACTCCTTTTGGCAGGTTGTGCCATTGAATTTATTACAATATATTGTTGCCATTCTTATAGCTTTTATAGCTTGACCCGGGCTTTCTTATGAAGATGCTCCCCAATGGAGGCTGTTTTCCCGATCTTCCCGGGACTCAGGCTCTCATTGGGCAGCCGCTGATTTCGGGCTCTTGAATAGCCCAGGCAATATACAATTATCTGGCAGCCAGGCTCACTGCACGGGGCAATTCTCGGATGACAGGTAATTTTCGGGATATCAAGGCCTGTATATCCCGCAGGTATTTCCTTTCCTCGCGGTCACAGAATGATACCGCCGTTCCTCCCAGACCGGCCCGGCCGGTTCTTCCAATCCGGTGCACATAGGTTTCAGGCACATTGGGCAGGTCGAAGTTTATGACATGGGACAGCTCCGGCACATCGATGCCCCTGGAGGCGATATCGGTTGCAATCAGCACTCTGGTGCGTTTGACCTTGAAATTGTTCAAGGCCAGCTGTCTGGCTTGCTGTGATTTGTTGCCATGGATGGCCTGGGCAGGAATCCCTGCGTTGGCCAGGGCTTTGGCCACCTTGTCAGCTCCATGCTTGGTCCGGGTAAACACCAGGGCAGAATCGATGGAGTCGCTATTTAACAACTGAATCAGCGCCAAGGTCTTATCCTTTTGATCCACAAAATAGACAGCTTGTTCGATAGTGTCCACTGTCGATGAAACCGGGCTCACTGCAACCCTGACCGGTTGTTTCAAAATATCATCTGCCAGCCTGGCAATTTCCGGGGGCATGGTTGCGGAAAACAATAGAGTTTGCCTCTTAACCGGCAGCCGGGCGATAATCTTTTTCATATCGTGAGCAAACCCCATGTCGAGCATGCGGTCGGCCTCATCGAGCACAAACATCTCGACCCGGTCCAAACGGATATGCCGCTGGTTCATCAGATCCAGCAGCCGGCCGGGAGTAGCCACCAAAATATCCACACCCGCCCTCAACTGATTGGTTTGCGGAGCTTGCGACACCCCGCCAAAAATAACCGCGTGCTTCAGCCCGGTATATCTCCCGTAGGCAGCTAGGCTTTCGCCTATCTGCACCGCCAGTTCACGAGTTGGAGTTAAGATTAAAGCTTTTATGGCCCGAAGTTCTCTCAGGTTGGACTTCCCTTTATAGATGGTCTGCAATAAAGGGATCGCGAAGGCCGCGGTTTTTCCGGTGCCAGTCTGGGCGCATCCTACCAAATCCCGGCCTGCAAGGACCACCGGTATGGCCTGCTCCTGTATCGGAGTGGGCATGGCATATCCGGTCAGCTTCAAAGCCTTCAGGATTGGCGTAATCAGGTTTAGTTCTTCGAAATTCAAATTTTTTTCTCCTTACATGTGGGCTTGCCACTTATTTAAATGCAGGCTATGCCCTCACCCCGTTGGCTGCGGCACAACCTTTTGTTAATTCATCTGCAAATGCAACCTAGTAAATATGGTTTCACCGTATTAATGTAAAAAGAGCGGACAACTCATAATAAATTGAGTTTCCCGCTCTGTAAGCCCATATTGCCTTATACTAATATAAGCAGTTGAAAAAACAATCTTACTCAGCCATGATAGCATACTATCGGAAAGAAATCAAAATCACGGCAAAACCGGTTTTGACTGATTCTGTCCCCAGGGACACTATTGCCGGGCCCAGGTGCTTAAATATTCAGTAATATTGGCATCTGTATTTGTTACGGCTTTGCTTTACCCCGGAGCCTGACAGCTCAAATCTGGCTGCTGCGCCAGGCGGATATGTCCTCCCATTCGGTAAGGCTTATATGCATCTCGACCAGTCGGCTTGCCACCCCTTGCTGCTTTAAGCCCGTCATAATGCCTTGCACGTATTCCGCCTTTTCCGGCGGGTAGACTGATGCCCGGGGCAAATCCACCATCATGTACGGATCGCCCTCTTTGTAGTATCCCGCTCCGGTTTTAATCGCCAGCATTTTAATCACCATGCTCCTCCTCTCCGGGGTGACAAATCGTCGGGAATGTCTTTTACATCTTCTCCAAAAGCTGGTTAAGCCTGATAATGCCCCGTTCCGGGCGTTGGTTTTGTGCTGACACCCATGCTCTAAGCTTTTGCAGGGCCAGGCCCTTGTTAATCATTTCCCTGGCAGCCTGCAGGCAGTCGGCCAGAGATGACTCCGGTCTGGTAACATAGATGACCAGTGCGGCATTCAGGCAGGCAATATCGGTGCGGGGGCCGTTTTCCAGCCCCGCAATCACCCGCAGGAATTGCAGGACCTCCTGTTCCCTGTCGATATGGGGCCTGAGATCCTCCAGACTGGCCTGTTTAATTCCGTAATCCTGCGGGTAAAAAGAAAACTCGCGAATTGAGCCGTCGGGATACAATTCTGCCACCAGGGTCTCTCCCAGGGTGGAAGCCTCATCCATGCCCTGTTCGCCGCCGGCGTCCAGCCCGTGTACCACCAGGGCGCGCCGGTATCCTATTTCGTTCATCACCCTGGCTACCGGGGTCAGCAATCCCCGGTCGTAGACGCCGCGGACGGCATAGCGGGGCAGGGCCGGGTTGGCCAGGGAGGCCGCAATGTTCAGAACTGTTCCGAACGAAATCTGGGATAAAATTCTGCCCAGGCTTTGATGAATATGCGGGCTCATACCATTAAAGATACCGATACCAGCCGTTTCAATGCTGTGTTTCACCAGTTCCGGGGGACCTTCAACATCAACGCCCAATGCTTCTAAAAGGTCGATGGTTCCGCAGCTGGAGGTAATGGCGCGGCTGCCGTGCTTGGCCATCACCACTCCCGCAGCTGCCGCAATGATAGATGCGGCAGTACTGATGTTAAACGTTTTCAGGCTATCCATCCCGGTGCCGCAGTTTTCCACCACATCAGCATGGTTATCCAGGGCAACCTTGCAGGTGTCATGTTCATATATAGCCTCCCAGATCCCGGCAATCTCTTCAGCGGTCTCACCTTTGGCGGCCAGGGCGCTCAAAAATGCGCCCTGATGCATGGCCGACTGACGATCCAGCAGAACTTCACTGAATACTGTCTTGGAACGGTCCCGCGGCAGATCAACCTGGTTGATCAAATCAGCAATAGTCCGGCCAAATTCCTGTGCGCATAATGACATCTCACATTACCTCCCTTTTTTCATATCCATCGCTATTTTCATTTCCTTCCCCGCAGCTATCAAATCCAACCCTTCTTGCAGTTCATCCAGTCCGATACGCCTGGAAATCAGGTCTTTGACCACCACATCCCCTCTTTCCATCAACTGCATGGCGGAGCGGTTATTACGTATGGAGCATCCATATGCGCCGATAACGGTTAGTTCCAGGTAGTGAAGCAGGTTCCATTCATCATTGGTGAAGCCCGGCTGCTGTGACATCCCGCTGAAGAATCCAATCCGCCCCCGCTTGGAGCATACCTGCAGGGAGCTTCTGAAGGCATTGGGATCGGGACAACAAGGTATGACGACATCAGCCTGGCCGTGATCTGTAATGACCGTGAGCGCCTTTCTGAGCCCTTCAAGATCAGCCAGTAAGTGGCATCTATTTTCCAAATCCTGCAGACGCATCATTCTATCAGGATGGCTCTCCACTATGAAGATCTCTTCAGCCCCCCGGCTCCTGGCCAGCCGGGCGTTTAATATTCCCAGGGGACCGCCCCCCCAAATCAGGACTGCATCACCATGACCGACATGCAAAGCGTCCTGCATATTAATGGCACAGGCCAGAGGCTCTGACATACAGGCTTCTTCAAATGACAATCCCGCCGGGATGTGATTGAGAATGCCCCTCTGGGCCGCCGCAGCAGGTATGTGCAGATACTCCTGAAAGCCTCCGTCACGGTGGAATCCCATGATTTCCACCCGGTCGCACAGGTGGTCCAGACCTTGCCGGCAAAAATGGCAGTTTCCGCAGGGCACACCGGGTGAAACCTGCACCCGGTCCCCGGGGCGGAATTCAGTCTGACTGCAGGCCTCAACCACGGTGGCGGTTATCTCGTGCCCGAGCACTCGGGGAAGCCGCAGATCCCGCTGTCCGATGGTGTAGGCTTTCATATCAGTACGGCACAAGCCGCACACCTCGGTTTTTAAAATGACATCCCCCTCCTGGCATTGAGGTTCGGGACGGTCTTCAATACGGATGCTGCCGATGGTCTCCAAAACCGCTGCTTTGATTTCATTCACCCCCATAAAAAATAAAAAACCCATACCTCAAAAAGGTATGGACTCTCCAATTCCGTACCAGGTTTTTGCCTTTCGGCTTCAACCTTAAGCTACAGGCAGGTCTCCTGACTCAGCTTCTTCACCGGCATGCCCCTTCCCCCTTACCGGAGTGGCTGCGGCATCGGCTCAGCATTACAGTGGCGGGCCCGCCCGGGATTTGCACCCGGTTCCCTATTCTCCCTGTCGGGCACCTGCAACTCTCATGGCCTATTTTTTTGTTTATACTAGGATGAATTCCCGGTTTTGTCAAGGCAAGATTTTCCCTGCTCCGCTATGAGAACTGCTTCAGGGTGTACGGGTGGAGACGTGAGGCCGGCTTCACGGTGCTCTTTATTCAGTTTATCCCACCACGCAGCATGGCGATGTATTACGTACTCCCTATCGATATAGCCTGTGAACATACTTGCTACCAGGGGCCGGTTAGCCTTGATGAGAAACGCTGCCAGGTGAACAATAACCGAAAGCAGCAATATCACGGTAAACAGATTATGAATCTGCGCCAGCCAGAATACCGTACCCACTGAAAATTCCATCCCGGGCAGGTTTTTATATACCTTCAGTATTCCGGTTACAATCAAGGCCATTACCGAGAAAGCAGTCACCGCGAAGGCCAGGCGTTGTTCTGCCAGATATTTGTCATTTTCCGGTTCCTCGGCCAACCCCAGCATGGAAGCAAATATCTGCATGGACTCCTTAAAATCACCCCTGCGGGGTATGATGTCCCATCTTTTACTGACAATTAAATAGGTCACATAATAGGCACTTATAAATATTAATGCCATAGCTGCCAGATAATGCAGATACAATGTAGCCAGAAAATTGCTCGACCAGGCCAGCCCCGGTAGTTGGTCCACATAATATCTTTTGTAAACGGGCATTTGTCCAAAGCCGGTAAACAACAGGACAAAAATAGACATCGCGGTAACCCAATGAGTAAAGCGTATAGCTGTATTGTGGCGCTTAATCTTCAACGTCATTGCCCCCTTTCATAATCTGGTAAGTACTTATTCCTGCTGCCAATACCCCGGCAACAGGAGCCATTAATAAACCGCTCAAGATATTACCAGGCTCGTCAAGTGGGTTTTCAATATTTACCGCCATATCGACTCTGCCAGTCGTGCCGTCCAGATCCTGGTCGATAATGGCAAGATTGATAACTTCAAAAGGTATCATGGAAATATAGAAATTAGCTGTTCCACCGTTCTCCTCATCTCCGTACACATAGCCTTGATTCTGGCGGGCCCAGTTCTGTGCATACTCATGCAGCTCATACTGAGGGCCAAACATAATAGCATTCCTGGGACAGGCGCTTACGCAGGCCGGTTGCTGTCCCTGCTTGATCAGATCATGGCACATGTCACATTTATACATAACTCCTCCTCCAGCCAAATCCGGGACTACTTCCAAATACAGCCCTACCCCGCCCTGGCGCTGAGGGATATGCCAGGGGCAAACGTCCCTGCATTTAGCCCCTCCAAAACACCCCTTGGGGTTGATCACCACTGGACCTTCGGCGGTCTTATCATTAACACCAAAAGGACATAAAGTTGAACAGGGCGGATTGTCACAATGCATACACTTGCGGGGAACATGAACCTCGATCTTTTTCCCCTGGTGTTCCACCTCCAGATGCTGGACATAGGTCCAGTTGTAGGGGGTGAGGCGGTCGGTGACATGCCTTTTTCCAGACCAGTCCTCATGTTTGGGCTGTGGCCAATAATTTTTAATAGGCTGCTGTGGCTGAGGAAAATTGAGTTCATTTTTAACCCGGCATGCCAGAACACACTTGGGGGTATCCTGATGCACACAACCATCACATTTATTCAAATCATGCAGAATAGCGTAGTTCCCAGTTGATCCGGTCCCGGCCAGAACTTTGCCTGCACCGGTCATGATGCTGGCCGCCGCAATCCCGGATATTGTGGCCCTTTTTAAAAATGATCTGCGAGTCATAGTCATAACCTTCCTCCGTTTTATGTACCCATACAGGGTATAGTATATATATATTTTATTTATCCCAAGGTATTTTGGCAATAGGGGATATTGTTTTTAGCGGGCAGGCACGGGGATCAAATTTTTGGCCTATAATGTTCCATCAGACTCATTTTTTTGCTACTATAAATCAAAAGCAATAATATTAATGACGGTCAAAGTGCTTCTGGTGAAAACTTGGAGTGCGGGGATAAAATACCTAAGTTTTGCAACCGCAAGATAGGGTGTTTTTCTATGAGAAACGGTTACTGGGGTGGGTAGCCTGTAACAGGGCTGGCCGCTTTTTTTATTGTAGATTTATCAACCTCATTGGTGTTATATACAGAGGTTAGGAATAATAGGGGAACTGTGAATCCACGTTGAAAGGATTTACTGAGTATATGAATAAGGTCAAAGGTTGCCAGCTCAGAACTCAGCAGCGAATTACCGCATTATCCGGGAATTATATACCCAAGATTATCTTAACGAAGGAGAGATTATGAGGGACAATAACGGTCTGTTCCTAACGCAAATGATGCGGCCATTATCCAAATTTCTTGACGATAGGATGAGAAGCATTTTACTGCTGTTTTCAGCGACTATCATTGCCTTTATCTGGGCTAACTCCAGTTATTCCGACAGCTACTATGCCCTATGGGATACTCTCATCACCGTCAGCATTGGGAGATATGGAATTAGCAATAGTTTAGGCCATTGGATCAATGATGCGCTAATGGCCTATTTCTTTTTTGTTATTGGGCTGGAAATCAAGCGAGAGCTTTTGGTGGGAGAATTATCGAGCATTGAAAATGCTATTTTGCCGGCCATCGCTGCTGTGGGAGGCATGGTATTTCCAGCCTTGATCTACCTGCTCTTGACCCAGGGAGGCCCTGGTCACGCGGGCTGGGGTATTCCCATGGCAACTGATATTGCCTTCTCACTGGCTTGTTTAACAGCTCTGGGTTCATCAATCCCCCTGGCTTTAAAAGTATTCCTGATGGCTCTGGCGATCTTTGATGATATGGGGGCCATCCTGGTAATTGCGTTGTTTTACACTGAGCAGATAAGTCTGGTAAATCTGGGTTTTGGCTTTATTATTCTGTCAGTATCGGCTTTCTTAAATTTTAAAGGCGTAAGGAAAACGTATCCTTACGCTCTTCTGGGTATCGCACTATGGGTGACTTTCTTTCTTTCCGGCATTCACGCTACTATAGCCGGTGTATTGCTGGCATTTACTATTCCGGCACGGGCTCGCCATAATCAAACACAGTTTATATCAGAGGCGGAAGGTATCATAAATAGCTTTCCTAATGGAGATTTCCATCTCATGTGTACAGATGAAACTCAACGGAAAATGATGAAAAAACTAAAGGTATCGGTTGACAATCTGGATTCCCCCTTGCAAAAACTTGAGGATAAACTTTATCCATTCGTGAATTATCTTGTGCTGCCAGTCTTTGCCCTGGCCAATGCAGGGGTGAACCTGGGTCAAGGAAATGGCACTATCAGTTCGATGAGTCCGGTGTTCTGGGGAATTGCCGCGGGTCTGGTTATTGGAAAGCCGATAGGAATTACTCTCTTGTCCTGGTTATCCGTCAGGTTCGGTATAGCTCAACTGCCTTCCGGGATTATGTGGATGCAGATATGGGCCATGTCATGTCTGGCTGGTATAGGGTTTACTATGTCCTTGTTTATTACTAATCTCGCTTTTTCTGATCCGCTGTTGATACATCAGGCCAAACTGGCGATAATCATTGGATCCATCCTGTCTGCTTTCCTGGGCATGGCTGTCTTTTTCTTGTTCAATGCGATTCGCCGGGCAAAATGACTTGGCCCCGCCCCTAAATGTTTAATATCACTATGGCTTCCCGGAAATCCTTGATGTAATCATCACAGGTTTCAACTATTTCGACCCATTCTTGGTCTGCTGAGGGATCAAATACCCCTATCACCCTGAAACCTGCTTTTTTGGCGCTCTTAACGGCGTGAAGCGCGTCCTCGAATACCGTGATCTCACCGGGCGGCGCCCCGAAACCTGCTGCACAGCGCAGGAAGATTTCGGGATCGTCCTTGCCGGTCTTCATATCATCTCCGGTTAAAATAAAATCAAAATATTCGATTATTCCCATTCTAAGCAGAACCTGCTCGGTGTTGGTTCGCGGACCGGCGGTGGCGATGCACATTTTGACCGCCTTGTTATGCAAATATTCCAGAAACTCGCGGGCTCGGGGTTTTAATTGCACATGATTAAGGTATTCTTCTGTGCATAACTGATTGATTTCAGAGCTTATCTCGTCAACCGTCGGCAGAAGATCATATTTCATTTTGAACAGTTGTGCGGCTTCTCTGACAGTCAGGGTTTTTATGCGCCGGTGCATCTCCGGGGTGGGAGTCTGCCCATAACGTTTGAGAAATTTGGCATCCAGGCTTTCCCAAATGCCCATGGAATCCAGCAGGGTTCCGTCAAGATCAAAGATGGCGTATCTCATTAATTACCCACCATTTCACGGGCCAGGGTTAACAACTGAGCTGTTGCTTCTCCGATATCAGGCCGGGCAAATATGGCGGAAACCACCGCCACGCCGTCTATGCCGGCGCCCTTCAATTCCAGAATGTTTTGCGCTGTGATGCCGCCGATAGCCACCACCGGTATAGATACCGCCTGACAGATTCTGGTGAGTTCCTCCCGTGCAACTATACCGGCATCCGGCTTGACCGGACTGGCGAAAACAGCTCCGACCCCAATATAATCAGCGCCGTCATTCTGGGCAGCCACAGCCTGGGCAGCATTTTGCGCCGATACCCCCAGAATCTTGTCGGGTCCGATAAGCCCGCGCACCGCCGCCACCGGCATGTCTTCCTGCCCCACATGCACCCCGTCCGCATCTACCGCCATGGCGACGGCCACATTGTCGTTTATCACCAGGGGCACTTGGTACCTGTCAGTTACAGCCTTCACAGCCCGGGCGGCCTCCATGAATGTCCGATCAGATGCCTCCTTTTCCCGGAGCTGAACAAAGGTAGCTCCGGCGGCAACAGCCTCTTCGACCACCTCGGCAACAGTCTTGCTTCCCAGCCAACTCTGGTCAGTCACGGCGTATAACAGCATACATGCTCTATCTACTTTCAATTCTGGTCCTCGCCTTCAATATATTCTCATCAATCTGGCTCATGGCATCGATCAGGTGGATTTTAAAGGCTGCCGTACCACCCTGATATTTCTCTGTCTTTTCATAAGCCAATTCCCCGGCTATTCCCATCATGCAAACCGCCGCTGCCGTCGCCTCCAGCCGTCGGTCCAAATTGGCCCCGCAAAACGCGCCGATCATGGCACTCAGCATGCATCCTGTACCTGATACCTTTCCCAGGAAAGGATGACCGTTTCTTATCACAAATGCATTTGCAGGGTCCGCTACTATATCCACCGCCCCGGTAGTCACGGTAATCGCCCCGACTTTCCGGCTCAATTGCCTGCCCAGGTCAATAGCCCGGCCGGTGTTTTGATGAAGAGCCCGGTCGTCTGCGCTGGCATCAACCCCTTTGGTGCTGCCGGCTCCCGAGTTAACCGTCATGATTTCCGATACATTGCCGCGGACCACATCAAATCGAACCTCCTGCAACAGCTTAAAAACCGAGCCGGTCCTGAGATGGGAAGCACCGGCGCCGACCGGGTCCAGGATCACCGGGTGTCCGAGTTGATTGGCCTTTTTGCCGGCCTTGATCATGGACGCGATGGTTCTTTGATTTAAGGTGCCGATGTTGATCACCAGAGCCTGGCAAATTGAGGTAATATCTTCAACTTCTTCGATATCATCGGCCATAATGGGAGACCCGCCGCAGGCCAGGAGGATGTTGGCGCAATCGTTGACGGTTACATAATTGGTGATATTGTGCACCAGGGGGGTGGTTTCACGCACTCTGGCCAATGCTTCGGCAATGTCGTTCAGTATTTTATTGATGTGAATTACCTCCTCTATTCTTGATGATTTTTACTTCAGATCCTCCAGATTCGTCGGTTGTAAAAGGGCTTTTACCGCACTTCAGATCCACACAGAAATGGGATGTGCCGTAACATAGCACATCCCACAATATTTCCAGTGTTCCCTACGTTGGCATTATCCAAATCAGGTACGGTCGAAACTGCAGTTTCCTCTCAGCCTGTTCACAAGCTCCCGAACATATTCAGTTTCATTAAGGATAAACGTGTTAAGCGAATTATGTCAATATCCTTTTCTCTTTTAAGCCTAAAGGGGATTTATCAACCATCACCCCTTACACTCTATTAAAATATAATAATTATGGACTATTCCTGACCACCAAGGTCTTGGGAAAGTGCATAATTTAACGGCAGAACAAATTATTCAGGAAGTTAACCCCTGATTTTTTCCTCAATTTAACAGGAGAGACCAGGCATCATGTCGAATATGTGGCTTGGTGCGATTACTTCATAAAAAATTGAAAATAAAGGAGTTGTTTTAGTATGAGTACAGCCCTGGCAGTGGCGGGAATCACCACCATGTTTTTTGCCGGAATCGGGGTGGTCTTCTATGTTTTAAAATCGATTGGACTACAAACCCTGGCTGCTAACCGGGGTATTGAAAATCCCTGGTTAGCCTGGATTCCAATTGCCGACCTGTACATTATGGGTTTATTAGTGGAGGAAATGGATGTATTCGGTTATCACCTGGATAATTTGGGTTTGTGGTGTCCGGTCATATTTGTGGGCGGCGGAATCTTAGCCGGGATTCCGGTATTAGGGGTTCTTATAAGTGTTGCATTATTGGTCTTTGCGGCATTGTTTGTTTACAAATTATTTGAAATCTATACATCCCAGGCGATTCTCTATACCGTGCTGTCTATTCTATTGGCCCTTTTACCCGTTTTCCTGTTCATTATTCGCGATAACACACCGATAGGCCGGTCACAAAGGAATTTTTAAGGGCAGACTATGGAATCTAAAGCGGGGTTCATGGTTGCCGGTTCATCTGCCCCTCTGGGGGCAATCGGATCGGCAACTCGCTTATTATTCACCCGGAATCATCTCCTGCCGCGGCGGATTTTTAGCCAGCCTGCCCGGTTTTCTTTCCCAGAACGCCTTCGGTTTATGTATTTCATGCCCCGCTGTTGACAGCGATTTCCCTAGCATTGCGGGGGTTTTCAATCTATCCATTGCTGAAGATGCTCCTGGTGACTATGATAGCGCGGCCGGTCTGTTTCGCATTAAGTTATCTGATAAGAAAGATTCCTCCTCCGAGGAGGTTTTTTCGTAAGGACAGGCGGAACAGTTACTCACCCCCATTAATCTTATCCGATGATTCCGCTTAACTCCCGTCAGTCGAACGGCATTCCGTATCACCCTCCACTGGCTGTCAGCTACCCGGAAATGCGGCAAGCGTCCACTTGAGGCCTTTGGTACCATCCTGTTCGAAGCATGCATGATTTTAATCGATCAGATGATAATAGTCTAAAGAGCTTAAATGCTTCAAGGAGGTTTAATGAAATGGCCGCAACCGATTTACTTGATAAAGGCGCCGTCTTGCAGAGGGACAAAGAAACCTTCGCGGTGGTTCCTCACATGCCCGGCGGGTTGGTGACCCCGGAGGTTTTGAGAAGAATAGCCGATGTAGCGGAAAAATACCATGCCCAGGCCTTAAAGCTGACCTCGGCTCAGCGCCTGGCTATTGTAGGCCTGAAAGAAGAAGACCTGGATGAGGTGTGGCGGGATCTGGACATGAAGCCCAGCTACGCTATCGGTCTATGCGTGCGCAGCATAAAATTCTGCCCGGGAACCACTTTCTGCAAGCGCGGGCAGCAGGATTCGGTCGGTCTGGGGTTGAAGCTGGACGAACGATATCACGGCATGCAGCTGCCCAGCAAGTTCAAAATGGGCATAAGCGGATGTGCCAACTCCTGCGGGGAGAATCATTTCCGCGATGTCGGGGTGATGGGCATGCCCAAAGGCTTCAGGCTGATGGTGGGCGGTAACGGCGGGGCCACTCCACGAATCGCCAGGACCATCTATGATAACCTCGATGAAGAGCAGATCCTCGAAAAAGTGGACCGGATCGTCAAGGTCTATTCCCAGAGTGGCAAAAAACATGAACGTATCGGCAAATACATTGACCGCGTCGGCCTGGAGGAATTCATAAACCAGCTGGAGAGTTAGCCTTTTTGGTTGGGTATTGGTGGCCAAGCAACATCCGCGTCTCCCCATTCATCTCATCGTATAGTTGAAGCGAAGTCTAAGTCCGCTGCGACGGAGATGCGCAGCAGTCGACTTTATGAAATAGTTCTCCTGAAGCCGGTATCGATCAGGCTTTGCCTTTCTCCCGGGCGATGCGTTGGAATTTTTCGCGCCCGTTACGGGGTGGAACGTGCACAACCGACCGGCGGGACATGGTTACAGAGCTATTGGGGCAGAAGTTTGCGCAACCCCCGCATCCCAGGCAGACCTTCTCATCCACAAACGGGACCTCGTTTCCATCCCGGTCTTCCTCCATGGCGAGGGCCCCGATCAGGCATTTATCAGCGCATATACCGCAGCCGATGCAGTTTAAGGAATCGAATACCGGAATGAAGTTGCTGGGATGGGTGGCATACTGTCCGTGTTTGTTGATGCCGGTCATAACCACGCAGCAGCATCCGCAGCAGTGGCATATATAAGTGGGCTTGTTCAAGACATTGTCGCAGTTATGGACTAACCCCAGGGCTTCGGTTTCATCGAGCACCCGCAGCAAATCGTCTACGCTGGCAGGTTTACCCAGACCCCGCCTGATTATCCACTCCGCAGCCGGGCCCAGGGTAGTGCATACTTCAAGCGGCGCATCACAGGCTCTACCCAGATGCTGTGCTTTATGGCGGCAGGGACATATAGAGAGCGAGCCCCCGCCGGACTGGCGGATGATCTCCCCGGCCCGCTCATAGTCCAGGACCTCAGTCTCGACCGCTATGGGTATGAGGTGTTCATACACCAGTGTGCGCATGAATTTGGTGTCCCGCCCGGCGAACTCAGTCTGAACCTCTTTATTATCAAAATAGCTGCTGAAAAGCTTGGCCAGTTCCTTCATATCAGCTTCCCTGCCGGCCCGCATGAAAGTATACTCAAAAAAGCCGACAACCATCGGTGTCAGCATATAGTAAAACGTATCCTTACGGGGCAAGTCCATCACCAGTCCCCGTTCAGCCATGCCATCCAGTATTGGTTTCAATCGTTCCATATCCATACCGGTAATACCCGCGATTTTTTCGATACTTACCGGAATCATCGGGAACTTGCTTCCTATCATAGCCTCGCCTTCGGTATAAAGGCGCTGCAAAATTGCCATCAGGGTGTCGTTTATCGGCGCTCCCACCGGATTTTTATTGAGGCGTACCGCCAAAGCACGATAGACCTCGTCTTTGGAGTGAATTATGTGCCCCATAAAATAACCTCCTATACAGTTCGTACTCAATAATAGTAACACAAAACCGAATTTTTCTTGTACCAGCGACGGGAGCGGGGGAAGGTGACGGACGCAGGTCTCCGGGAAAGGCATGGATACGAGACTGAGTAAATGGGGTTGGAAAGCATCCCACTTACGCCTTCCCATGCTTTACTCTCTTTTGTCGCGCTTGCCTCCCTACTAGCCTTTAGCCCCAAAAATTACGCCCATCCTTATTATCTAATGATGGGCGGTTTGGGGGAGCTAATCTAATCAACTAACAGAGGATCTTCAATGAATGTGGTAAACTGGAAATCGTGGTCATGGCCGAAGTTGGTGGTAGTTTCACCCTCTACAAAGTGAATATGCTTATCGTGATCGATATAAATTGCCGGACCCGTTCTTATCCCGATTTCATGGTAATGATTGAAGAAGAAATCAGTGTTGACCAGAATGGCGTGGACATGGCTTTTTCTGTACGGAATCGCTTCACTGGTAACGCCCGCGAACCTGTGGTTATGGAGAATAGCACCCTCTAATGTAGTGCTTCCAGCGAATTCGTGAACATGAGTCTGAATTGCTTCGCATTCCCGCTCACAATGATCCGGTATACAATCATTCTTGGCGGCATGGATTTTAATTTTTGGCAAATGAGATACCTCCTTCCAATTAATTGGTATATCATATGGATAATTATTCCTGGGTGTTACACAGGGCAAAGCGATCGCATTATAGATTACTGGAAATGACTTGATCAAAGAATTCAGAGTTCTTTTTCATCTCATTTTTTAAAGCGCTTCCCCTATCACCTGCGTTTGTCGAAATAATGACAGGCGGATTGCTAAATTTTTACTATATGTTACGCGATATAAAAATCAATCCAGTTTGATTAGGAGGAGACAGTTATGGATCTGGCGCAACGAATTGAAGATCTGCGTTGTAAACTTGATAGGCTGGTTGTGGAGAAAGGACTGCAAGATCCCTTCGTCAGTGAACTTAGTGAACGATTAGATGTACTTATTACCGAATATTATCGGGACAACTTCCGGCCTGTCTGACGGCGGCTCCTTTGATATCCCATATATTTTCATATATGGGAGTGACCGGAAGAAAAAAGCAAATACCATTGCAGGAAATAAGTCTTTTTTGCTGAATACTGGAAATAGCAGGAAGCTAAGATTTGCAGTGAATACCCATTGTAAAGGCTTGCTTTTGCGATTAAGCAGGTTCTATTGTCGAAAACGCCACAACTCAGATACAAATCTTGGAAATTGACGCAATATTTAATAAATATAAGATATATTGATATGTGGACAGCGGTAAGTTAGAATTGAAAAGCCGGGAAAAATGCTATGCTGAATTTAAGGAAGCGCTCAATGGAATTTGTCCATAACATGCCGACAACATTGGTTTTATTGAATTACTAGTACGAAGACACTTTTAACGTTTATTGGGAAGAAGTAATTATCGCATTATATGGCACATCGACAAATCAAGGCTTATCTTTAAAACCCCGGTAAATATTGAGTTCAATGAGTAACTCAAAATAACCTTGAGATCCTGCCGACTATTTTAGTGTTTAGTCTGCCGGGCTTAAATGCTATATCCTTCCGAAGGTCGGAGATCCATTTAAATAAAATCCATAGCGTATTGGTATCAAACTGGATATATTGTCCGATCCTGCAAGGGGTTCTAACCTGCTGCGTATTGTTAGTCGGACAATTTGCTTATGGTACAAAGGGGAATTGATCATGGATATCATTACAAAAATAGAAGACTTACGCTTAAAGCTGACTAAACTGGGGGAAGAGAAAGGATTAAAGCATCCCGACGTTATCAGGTTGAGCAAGCAGCTAGACGACCTTATCATCCAGTATTATCGAGTTCACCCGGAAGAGAGAAAAGAGTAAATAGCCAGGGTTGACAACTGGGGACGGTGGCAAAAAGGACCGTCCCCAATTGTCGCCGTCCCGTGCCTCCGGCCTCATAGACATTTATTCACAAAGATGTCTTTGTTGCTTAACTAGTCTTTGAATCCGAAACTGCGGGCGATCATGGCATAAGTGGTAACCGGCACCCCATATTGCCGGCCCATACGCACCACTTCAAATATCAGCCCGTCTATTTCCGAATCCTTACCCTGCTTTAAATCCCTCTGCATCGAAGTAGAGGCCTTGGGTGACAGATTATCAAGAATCTGCAGATTGGTCTTAACGATGTCCACGCTGAAGTGAATGCCCATGGCCTCGGCCAGGGTATCGATTTCCCGCATCAAGGTGATAAAGGCATCCCTGACCCGCCCCTCCTTCTGCATTTCTCCGGCATCGATATCATAATAGGCTCCGCAAGCCGCCATCGGGGATACATAAGAGAATTTCTGCAGGGCGTCCCTTTGGATGTTATCCGATATCAGGGCGGTGAGGCCGCTTTCCTCCAGATCTCTAGCCACATCTTCAAGCGCCGGCCGGTACTCATCGGAGTTTCTCACTCCGTATACCACCCGGAAAATGTCGCCGGCCTGCAGGATGGCGCCCGGCCTTTTGATCTCAGCGGCTATATAAATGCATCCATCCGTCACCAGGATTTCCGGCAGCATGGCCTGCAGCCTCCCGCCGGTGCCATAAATATTAAGCAAGGGGATCACTACCGTATCTCGGTGGGCGACCCTATTTATAAAAGGGATGGTATCCAGCAGCGAATAACCTTTCACACAGATGAATATCACATCGGGCTGCTCCCGGTAATGATGCATGTCACTGGCTTTCATGGGATAGACTGTGTAATTCCCTTTGCGGGTGGTCTCCATTTTCAGACCGTGTTCCCGAATAGCCTCCAGGTGCTGCCCCCTGTCAATGACGGCGACATCTTTGCCCGCTTCGGTCATGAAGGCCCCAATGCTTCCGCCCGTACCTCCGGCTCCGATTACAAGATATTTCATATTGTCCTCCGCAGTGTCGTCAAATTTCCTTTAATGATACCAATTAACTACATTAATCCGCTAGGGGCAAGAGATGAAGCAAAAGTGTCGTCTCCGTTGCTTCCTTTTGTTCAAAAGGAATTATGTAATTTTTTGTAGAAGTTAGTTTTTAAAAATAAGGGAGCGGGATTTATTATGAAGGGACTTGTTAACTGGGAAGCACTGCAGAAGCTAAGCTTCGGTCCGGCATATGAACGAATGAACAGCGACCCCGCAAAAATGTGGGGCCAGACCGCAGTCATGTACAACAAGATGGTTCAGTTGGAGAAGGAATATACCAAAAGCCAGGTGGAGACTTTTATTCTGGAACCCGAAGACACGGTTCTCGATATAGGATGCGGTCCGGGAAGGTTGGCAATCCCGGTAGCCCAGAAAGTCGCCCGGGTTACAGCGCTGGATGTCGCTCCACAGATGCTGGAAGTATGCGAAGGCAACGCCCGGCTGGCCGGAGTGGACAATTTGTATACCCGCTTGCTTAACTGGGATGATGCTATTATCGGGGACAATCTGGAACAGCATGATGTGGTTATCGCCTCCCGATCAGCGGGTTTACACGATCTCGTCAAGCTAAATGGGGCAGCCAGGAAATATGTATTCGTACTGAGTTTCGCTCAAAGCCCCAGCCTCAAACATGCTCGGGACAGCTTGTTTATCGGAGCATCTGAAGAGGTGAAGCCACTGCCCCCCATGAACCGCATGCTGGGTTATAACCTCACCTTCAATATCCTCTACGACCTGGGTATCGATCCATCACTAAAGGTAGTCACAGATGGTTTTACTGGCAGTTATGGGTCGCGGCTCGAAGCCTACGATGATCTCAGGGTATTATGCGAATTTCCGCCCGAGAACGAGCACATTTTCCGCAGCAATGTCGATAAATGGCTGCTTGATAATCCTGACGGCAGCTGCACTTTCCGCATCGAAACCAAAACTTATATAATGTGGTGGGAGCCTAAACCCCTGAATGTTTAGTCGGCCCAGGCCGGAATTATTCGCATTACGCATTTCAGCAGCCCGGGAAATACATGAAATTCCTACATTTAGGTTTCTCATGTTAACTTGGCGAGAATATGGTAGAATTTTGTTAGTTATTTAGTTATCCAGAGTGATTAGCTTATACTTCTGACAAATTATGCAATGCGGGTACCAATCGAATAGAATATCTGGGACTTCGAGTTTTGGTTCCTAAAGGCTGAGCCCATGGGCCAAAACCGATGAGTTTGTTGGGAAATCGGCAAGCTTTCCGTGTTTGAGAAGAAGGCCATTATAACCGTTTATCAATAAGATAGGCATGTGTTCTTATGGCGCATGCCTATCTTTTTGATGAAATATAATTTCGATTGGGGGTACATAAATGAGGAGAAAATGGTTCGTTTCTATGATGTTAGTCATCGCTGTGATGACGATGGCCGCAGGCTGCGGCAAGGCGCCTCAACCCGCCTCAACCGCTCCCCAGCGCTCAATAGTGGATATGGCCGGGGTTGAAGTGAAACTGCCCGCCGAGGTCAATACCGTAGCCAACTGCTGGCCTTCCAGCAACCAGATCATGATAACTCTTGGCGCAACAGCCAAACAGCCTGCCTATTTCAATATTCTCAAGACTGAGAGCTTTACCTGGATGCAGTACGTAAATCCTGCTATCAAAGAGAAACCGGGCTTTGGCAGCGGTTCCACGGTAAACGCCGAAGAACTGCTGGCCTTGAAGCCGGACCTGGTAATCACCGCCAACGCTAATGACGCTGAGGCTTTCCGCAATGCGGGTCTGACAACTATGTACATGATGTTCAATAATTACCAGGCTCTTAAGGAATCGGTTCTGAAGACCGGTGAAGCACTCGGCGGAAATGCGGTCACCCGGGCTCAGGCTTATGTAAGCTACCTGGATGGCAATATCAAACTTGTCCAGGATCGCCTGGCCGATGTCAGAGCTGAAGATAAACCAACGGTTTATTATCTTGACGGGCAGGCCGGCAAGACAGCTTATTCTACCGGCGGATCGGGAACCATGCAGGAAGAGTGGATCAACATGGGCGGTGGGAAGCTTGCAACTGCTGAACTATTTCAGGGTATGAACAAAGAGATCACCCCTGAGCAGCTGCTCAAGCTAGATCCTGATTATATCGTGATAGGCGGCCTGAACCAGGCCAGCGCTTATAAAGCCCTGATGGAAGATTCCAACCTGGCAGATTTGAAGGCCATCAAGGCAAAGCATGTCTATCGAGTTCCTCAGGGTACTTTCCAGTGGGATCGCTTCGGGTCCGAATCGGCTCTACAGGTAGTGTGGATGGCTAAGACCCTGTATCCCGACAAGTTTGACGGTGTGGATATGAAGCAGATGACCATAGATTTCTACAAGAACTTTCTAAGCTACGATCTTTCCAGTGAATATGCCGATGCCATTCTGGCAGGCAAGAATTCACCCACCGGGCTATAGCAAAACCCTATCCCGATCTCCATAAAGCACTTAGGTGGCAGGGCGGCGGCTCTGCCGCCTTGCAGATTGATGCAAAAGGATTATGTCATGAATAGCACCAGTGTGATTGAAAGCAAAACACCCCGCCATCAGCGGCCTCTCGCCGGAGTGCTGCTCCTGCTGTGTCTGGCGGTCTTTATCCTGTCTATAGCGGCGCTTTGTCTGGGTCGCTATTATGTCAGCTATGAGCAGGTAGTCCGCATTTTAGGATCCTATGTATTCCCCGTGGACCCAACCTGGACTCAGACCATGCACAACGTGGTCATGAATCTGCGCCTGCCCCGAATATTGGCAGCAATTCTGGTGGGTGGGGCCTTGGCTCTTTCCGGAGCCACCTACCAGGGCATGTTTGAAAATCCTCTGGTATCCCCGGATATACTGGGGGTCTCATCCGGGGCCTGTGTGGGCGCCGCCGCAGCCATTTTGCTGGGCTTAGGCAATACCGAGATTCAGCTGTTCGCTTTCTGCGGCGGTATCACAGCGGTCAGCATGGCCCTGGCTATCCCTACCTTGATGCGCAGTAAATCGACCATCGCCCTGGTTCTGTCGGGTGTCATCATCAGCGGGTTTATGATGGCCTTGTTAGGCCTGATGAAATACATTGCCGACACTGAGACCGAGTTGGCGGACATGGTTTACTGGCAATTGGGGAGCATCGCCAAGGTTACCTATGAGAACTTGTTTGCCACCGCCCCCATAATGATTCTTACCGGCCTGGTTTTACTGGCCATGCGCTGGCGTATCAATATCCTCTCCCTGGGCGAGGAACAAGCCCGAACTCTTGGGGTGAATCTGCGTTTTGAACGCGGAGTGGCCATTACTTGTTCCACCTTGTTGACTGCCTGCGCGGTATGCTTGAGTGGCACGGTGGGGTGGATCGGACTGATAATGCCCCATATAGCCCGTATGATAGTGGGCAGTGACAATGTCCGGCTGCTGCCTACTGCCACCCTCATGAGCGCGGGCTTTCTGATACTCATCGACACTGTTGCCCGAACCCTGACCGGAGGAGAACTGCCCCTGGGCATTCTCACCGGATTTATCGGCGCCCCTTTTTTCGCCTGGATACTGATCAAACAACGGGGGGCGATTTAATATGGCATTGCTGGAAGTCAAAGAAGTTGCCTTCGCCTATGAAGGTCATCGCACCATATTTAAGGATGTCAGTTTCAGCATCGACAAGGGAGATCTATTCACTATCCTGGGGCCTAATGGCTGTGGGAAATCGACACTGCTGAACTGCCTGGCCCGCATCCGTCCCTTAAGCCACGGGCAAATTATGCTGCAGGGAAAAGATATGAGCCGCATGTCTGCCCATCAAGTCGCCCAGAAGATAGCCTATCTGCCTCAGAGCATCTATTTTTCCTACGGCTACTCGGTACGTGAATTTGTCGTTATGGGGCGCACCCCGCACCTGGGAATGTTCAGCCGGCCCCGGAAGCCGGACTATAAGCTGGTTGATGAAACCATCGCTATGATGAACCTCTCCCATCTCGCCAACAAGTCGGTGAACCAAATCAGCGGTGGGGAACTGCAGCTGGTGTGCATAGCCAGAGCCATCGTGCAGCAGCCCGAAATCATTTTGTTTGATGAGCCCACCTCAGCATTGGATTACGGCAATCAGCTACGGGCTCTTCGTTTGATAAAAAACCTGGCCGATAAGGACTATGCCGTAATAATGACCACCCACAATCCTGACCATCCCATCCTCCTGGGGGGGATCGCAGGAGTTCTCTCCCGTAGCGGGTATATGGAAACCGGCAGCGTTGAGCAGATTCTGCAACAGGAACGACTGAGCGAATTGTACGGCACCAGGCTGCAAATCGTCTATGTAAATGAGATTTCGCGGGTGGCCTGCCTCCCTGAAAGTCTATAGTACAGTGAAAGTCCTGGGCAAGTATTTTTTGCTTGGCTGTCGTTCATAGTCACCCCCCTGCTTGCGCAGGTTCGGCTTGACCAACCGGGAATTAGATGCCCATAATGAAGAATTAAAGAGCATCAGTTTACGGGGGTATCAGTAAATGGTAAAAGAGTGGAATCCTGATCTGTATGATGAAAAACATGCCTTTGTATCCAAACTGGGAGAAGATTTAATCGAACTCTTGCAGCCGCAAAGTGGTGAACTCATCCTGGATCTGGGCTGCGGCACCGGCGATTTAAGCCATCTTATAAAGCAATCCGGCGCCACAGTGGAAGGATTGGACGCGTCAAAGGAAATGGTGGCACGAGCCCGGGAGAAGTACCCGGATATCCAGTTCCGGCCCGGCGATGCCTGCTCTTTGAATATTTATGAACGCTATGACGCCGTTTTCTCCAACGCGGTATTGCACTGGATCAAAGAACCGGAAAAGGCCCTGGCCGGTATCTGGCAAGCCCTAAAAAAGAAGGGGCGCTTTGTCGCCGAATTCGGCGGACGAGGCAACGTCAATACTGTTACCCGGGAGGTTATGAAATGTTTGCGGGAGATGGGACACCCCGTCAGCGATGCAGACCTCCCCTGGTATTATCCCAGCATCGGCGAATACACCAGTTTAATGGAAGAGCATGGCTTTTGTGTAACCTACGCCCGTTATTTCGTCAGGCCCACCATTCTGGAAGACGGGGAAAATGGGCTGAGCAACTGGCTGGATATGTTCGCCGATCTGTTGTTCAAGAACTATACCGCGGATCAGAAGCAGATGATCTTTGGGCAGATAAAAGACCAGCTCAGAGACAGTACGCTGCAAGACGGCCAATGGATCGTGGATTATAAAAGGATACGGGTGGTGGGGATAAAAGAAGAATAATCACATTGAGCAGTTGATCTGTCAACAGCGTCTATCATCGTAATTTACTGCTCCAACCGCCACCGGTTGGCACTTTCATAGTCATTTAACAGTGGTGTCTCTCTAAATCCCGAGTCCCTATATATTGCGCTTTAGAAGGATGCAGGTGGTTCTTGACTTTCGCCAAATGCGAAAGTCAAGAACCGTTCGCTTGCATCACCATCGTTTGGCGAACAAAACGCCCGCCTGTTTCCTCGTCACTCGTTCAGTCTACTTCCCCGTAAACTCAGGTTTTCTCTTATCCAGGAAAGCCTGCATGCCTTCTTTTTGGTCATGGGAGGCGAACAGGAAACAGAATTTCTCCAGTTCCATCTCCAGCCCGGTATTCTGGCCGGAATTTAAAATGCTGTGCAGCGACGATTTTAATGTTGCCATGGTCAGGGGCGATTTCTTGCTGAGCTTTGCAGCCAGTTTCAAGGCGGCATCCATCACTTCTCCGGAGGGTACCACCTGGTTGACCAGCCCGATTTGAAAAGCCCGGCCGGCATCTATGGCATCCCCGGTAAACATGAGTTCTTTAGCCCGGCTCATGCCGATCAAGCGCGGCAAGCGCTGGCTGCCGCCTGCTGCCGGGAAAATCCCCAGATTAATTTCCGGGAAGCCGAACTTGGCGTTATCCGCGGCAACGCGGAAATCACACACCAGAGTCAGCTCTACCCCGCCTCCCAAAACGAAGCCGTTAATCGCCGCGATAGTGGGCTTGGGCAGCTCCTCTATCTTCCTGAAAACCTTATGGATAGGCTTTACATATTCCCTGGCCATCTGGGGATCGCACTTCAGCATGGCCTTGATGTCTCCGCCGGCAGCGAATACCTTTTCACCGCCGGTGATGATCAAGACCTTTACTGTTTCATCATGGCAAACCCTATCCATAGCCTGATCCAGTTCCCCGATCAACCTGTCATTGAGGGCATTCAATGCCTCGGGGCGGTTTAAGGTTAATATCCCGATATGATCCTGCTGTTCATATTTTAAGGTCTCAAAATTCATATCCTCACCTTCTTTTAATTCAATCATCTTTCCCTCCTGCCCATCATAGAAGCCCGGGCCGCTCTTACCGCCGGGTGCCCGGCGCGGGCCTTCTGTTACATGACCAACGCGGGGCCGAACTTGGGAGCGCCGAATTCTTTTAAAAAATACTCAGGCATTATCAACAAGACATCTACTATCAGGTCGCATAAAGCCAGGCCCTATTATCGGTATTACACTAAGTGCATATTTCCTCACTTGCTGTAATCATAGAAGCCCTTGCCGCTCTTCACTCCCAGGTGCCCGGCGCGGACCTTCTGTTTCATGGCCAACGAGGGGCGGAACTTGGGATCGCCGAATTCCTTGAAGAAATACTCGGTCACCATTAAAAGCACATCAATCCCTACCAGGTCGCACAAAGCCAGCGGCCCTATGGGCATATTGGCTCCCAACTTCATGGCCTCGTCAATGTCTTTTGCCGAAGCCACACCTTCCTGATAGGCATAGCAGGCGTCATTCAGATAGGGTACCAGGAGCCGGTTGACGATGAAACCGGGGGCTTCTTTGGCCTCGATGGCGGTTTTGCCGATGATCTTGCAGAATTCCATGGCGGTCTCGACGGTCTCCCGGCTGGTTTCGCTTCCGGGGATCACCTCCACCAGACGCATGACCGGCACGGGATTGAAGAAATGAGTCCCCACCACTCTGTCCGGCCTGCCGCTGGCGGCCGCTATCTCAGTGATGCTGAATCCCGAGGTATTGGTGGCGATGATGGTTTGGGCCGCGCAGATTTCATTGAGTTCTTTAAATAGCTGCTTCTTGATATCGATATTCTCGATGATCACCTCGACCACCAGGTCGCAGTCTTGCAGAGCGGATTTATCGGTAGAAGTGGCGATATTGCCGATAAACCCGGCTTTCTGTTCTTCACTGATCTTGCCTTTTTTCAGATCCTTATCCCAGTTCTTGACCATGTTTATCAAGCCTTTGTCTATAAATGCCTGATCGATGTCCGCCAGTATGACCTTGAGCCCCGACTGAGCCGCGACCTGTGCTATGCCGTTGCCCATGGTTCCGGCTCCCACGACGCCGATTTTGGAAATACTCATATTGACTGCCTCCTTCTTAATCATGGGGGCGATGCCAGCCATCGCCCCCCAACATTTACAATGCTTCGATGATGGTGGCCATAGCCGGCCCGCCCCCTGCGCAGAGGGTGGCGCATCCGAACTGTTTCTTGCTGCGGCGCATCTCATGCATCAGGGTGATGATCAGCCGGGCTCCGGTCTGGCCCACCGGATGACCCAGCGAGACCCCCGAGCCCAGGACATTGATTTTATCGACATTTATCTGCAGCTCCCGGTTGCAGGCTATGACCTGCGTGGCGAAGGCCTCGTTTATCTCCCAAAGTTCGATATCATCCATGCTCATGTGAGCGAATTGCAGCACCCGCTTAACTGCGGGGACTACTCCGATGCCCATTATGCTCGGATCAACCGATGCGGAGGCGGTGGCCACGATGCGGGCCAGGGGCTTTATTCCCAGCTCCTTTGCTTTATCGGCTCCCATCAATATCATGGCAGCGCCGCCGTCATTGATGGCTGAAGCGTTGCCGGCGGTGATGATGCCGTCTTTTTTGAAGGCCGGCTTCAGTTTGGCCATGCTCTCCAGGCTGGCATTGGGGTTGGGATGCTCATCAGTATCAAAAATCTTTACACCCTTTTTGCTCTTTATCTCAACAGGAACGATTTCTTCCCTGAACTTGCCTTCGGCAATGGCCTGACAGGCCCGCTGGTTGCTCATCAGTCCCCATTCATCCGCCTCCTGGCGGGAAATGTTGTACATATCGACCAGGTTTTCCGCGGTCACTCCGGCGTGATAGTTGTAAAAAGCATCGATGAAAGCATCGTACATCATGCCGTCTTCAAGCTTGCCGGGGCCCATGCGGTATCCCATGCGGGCTTTCAAGAGCAGATAAGGTATATTGGTCATGCTCTCGTGGCCGACTGCCGCTCCGATGTCGATCTTGTCCAGCATGATCTGCTGGCCGATGATCTCCGCGGCGCGCATCGAGGATGGGCACTGCTGGTTGATGGTTACTGATACCGTCTCCACCGGGCATCCGGCGTGTATGGTCACCTGCCGGCTGGGATTGCCTTTGCAGCCTGCCTGGTAAACATGCCCGGTGGCGACTTCTTCGATTTGAGCCGGCTCGATGCCCGCCCTTTCTATAGCGGCTTTTAAGGCCATAGTGCCCAGCTGCACCGCCGTAAAATCCTTGAGGGAGCCCAGGAAATCCCCTATCGGTGTTCTGACTCCGCTGACGATGACTACTTCGCGCATATCTATTCCACCTTCCTGTGCTAAACACTGGTTTACATCATGCCTTTGCTACGCATCAACTTGATCATGGGGTGATAGCTGTTTTCGAACATCGCCATAAAGGCCTCGAAATCGCCCGCCAGGGCCTGGCGGCCCGTTCCCAGGTATACTGCCAGGGGATCCAGGGTGCGCATGATCATGATTTGCTCCTCGGTGGGCAGCTCGGTCTCAGTGAGATGGGGCGATATGGCCAGATCCCACTGCACCGCCTTTTTGATGTTTTCAATATCCACTCCCGGGTGAATCTTTTCCAGGTACATCTCTCTGGTTTCAGCATCGAAACGGTATACGCCCATGGTGGTAATCACGGCGGCCGGACCTGACCCGACCAGACCGGCTTTTTCTCGCGCCCCCGGACCGCTCAAATGCCCGGGTGAGGTAAGGTAATCGACTTCATTCACGAAGTTGCGTCCATCCTGGCGCATCATGATTATGGTCCGTCCGGCTGACGAGGCCAGGTCATTGGCCCCGCCGCTTCCCGCCAGGCGAACCTTGGGGGCATAGTAGTCACCGATGGCGGTGGAGTTCAGATTGCCATATTTGTCAATCTGGGCTCCGCTGATGCAGGCCACATCCACAAAACCGGCCTGCTGGGCCCCCATGACTTCTCGCTGACTGCCCGCAAAGTAAGCCCGCTCATTGTTGACCGCACAATCCACGCACATCGGCAGACGCAGCGGCGCCGGTCCCATAGCGCCATATTCAACCATCATGTTGAAATTGGGGGCATGACTGAATTTTGCCACCGTAGCTGCCATCAAGGGCATACCGACTCCTATAAAGGCCAATTCCCCGTCCTGGATCTCTCGGGCTGCCGTGGCCGCCATTAGTTCGGGCATATTGTAATCACGGGTATATTGGGACATACTGATCACCTCACCTCTCCGAATTGCTGATATTTGTGTTCGCTCTGCATCAGGCGGTAAAGCCGGTCATAACCCACCAGCTGGCAGTATTCGTTCCAGTCCCTGGTACCCAGGATGTATTTTTCAGCCCATTCCTCGAAGCCTTCCCGGGTGGCGAACTGCCGGTAAGCATCCAGCCCAAAGGCCAGGTCATGATGGTAGTAATAATTGGATTCCCGCCAATGCGCCCCGAAAGGAGCATGAACCACGGCGTCGACATAGTAGTAAGGGATGGTGGTGAGGTTGGGCATGCGCCGGATTTCCGCCGAAGTGATTATCTCCTCCACGCTGACAATGACATGCTTGGCCGACCGGGCCAGAGTGTCGGTGTTGCCATACAGTCCAAAGCATTGCACATTGCCGATTTCATCAGCCCGGGAGGCATGGATTACCGCCACATCCGGATATGAAGCCGGAACCAGGGCTATCGGCTGGTTGGTATAGGGATCGTCCATTACCTTTATTTTGGGATTGTACTTGATGATGTCAGAGCCCAGCTGTGATTTGGTGGGCATGAAAGGCAATCCCATGGAAGCCGCGGCCCACCGCATGGCGGCCCCGAAATTGCTGTAGTCTTCGACTTCCAGAGGCCGGGGGATGCCCTTTTCCACGGCGCGGCGGAAAACCTTGTCTTCCCCTTCAATACCGCCCCAGTTATAGCCCATCTCGATCTTGCGGACCAGACCGGCCCCAATCAGGGCGGACGACATCCCGATCTGGCTGGTGATGACCAGATCCAGGGTTTTGATGCGGTCACGCTGCCTCACTATCTCCCATATGAGGGCCGCCGGCGCGGCGCTGACAGTCATGCCCAGGTAACAGTCTTCATGGATGTACTTTTCTACCGCCTCCTTGGCGGTCATGATTTTGTATGTTGGCGGTTTGGCGCGGCCTTTTTTAACCGGCATGGGTTGAAAAAGCATTCTCTTACTCCTCCTTCAGTTTTACTAGCACTCCCTGCTTGCTGCGGTCAGGCCAAAGCATATTCCCGCAGGCGGTCTGCTAATGTGTCATTTCGTTAAGCCAGCAGGTCTTTGGCGATAATAACCCTTTGGATCTGCGAGGTGCCTTCAAAGATTTGCAGTATCTTGGAATCGCGCATCATCTTCTCCACCGGATAATCCCGGCAGAATCCATAGCCCCCCAAAATCTGCACCGCGTCGGTGGTGACCTGCATGCACATATCGGCGGCGAAACATTTGCAAATGGCGGAAATCTCGGCGGCCATCATCTTTTCATCCAGCAGCCAGGCGGCCTTTTGGTATAGCAGCCGTGAAGCTTCGATATTCATCTTCATATCCGCCAGCATGAATTGGACGGCTTGAAAACTCGCAATGGGCTTGCCGAAGGCCCGCCGTTCTTTGGCGTAATCCCGGGCGAATTCAAAGGCCCCGTTGGCCACCCCTACGGCAGCGGCCGCGATAAAGGGGCGCGAGGAGTTGAAGGCCTTCATAGCCAGCTTAAAGCCGTCCCCTTCTTCACCCAGGCGAAACTTCTTGTGCACCTTCACATTGTCCAGGATCAGTTCTGAGGTGTCGGAACAGCGCATGCCCATCTTATGCTCGCTTTTGCCAATGGAAAGGCCTTCGGTGTTGCGGTCAACCATGAAAAATGACTGGGCCCGGTTGCCTTTGCTCTTGTCGTGGGTGGCCAGAACGGTATACTTGTCGGCATAGCGGGCATTGGTGATGAAACATTTGGTGCCGTTGAGGATGTAGTAGTCGCCGTCTTTTTTGGCGGTGGTCGATAAACCGGCCACATCTGACCCGGCCCCGGGCTCGGTAACCGCATACGAAGCCAGCTGCCCATCTTCGCAGATGCCCGGGAACCACCACTCCTGCTGCTCCTCAGTACCGCCGTACAGAACCGGTTCCGAGGCCAGCATGTTGGCCAGGGGGGTGATGGCGATGCCCAAACAGGCCTTGCAGATCTCCTCGACCACCATGCACAGACCGACGTTGCCAAAGGTCATGCCGTTGTATTTCTCCGGGGCGTTCATGCAGGAAATCCCTAGTTCGTGCATTTTCTTAACTACCGGCCAGGGGAATTCCTCTGACTCGTCATAATCATGGCGCACCGGAACGATCTCGTTTTCCGCGAACTTCCTCACAGTGCGCTGCAGTGCCAATTGATCCTCATTGTAAGTAAAGCCAAATCCCATGTTTATCCCTTCCTTTTCTCAGCTAAACAGTTAAACGGCAGAATTCCGGTTATCCCCCCTTTCTGAACTTCTGGCTACCAAATTTGCAAACTTCATGCCACGATTTTGCATGGCTTAAAAATCCCAATATACCGGGATTAACAGGGTTAGTTTCGAAGTGAGCCGAAGTTTATTTTCAGGCAGAATTGCCAGACTGCGGGGATAAGACCTTCAAGTCCGTAGTTTGGCTTGTGGCAGAAATAAGAATGGATTTTCAGATGCGCCATATGATGATGAAAAACCTGGGAAAAGGGGGCTCTGTTGGTTGGAAGTTCGGGCGGGGGGATTGTTTTCGCTCAGTCGATAGGTATGCCGTACTTTCTCATTTTGCGGTACAGGGAAGAAACGTCTATATTCAGGTATTGGGCGGCCAGCGATTTGTTCTGCCCGGTCTCCGCCAGGGCGTCGCAGATGAGCTGTTCTTCAAACTCCTGCACAATGGTTTTCAAGCCTTTGCTGCCATCAAAGCAATTGAGTTTTAATTTGGCACAGATGAAGGCCAGATGCCTCTTCCCGATCATGTCCACCTGATCCATGTGGGCCAGGCTCATGGCCCTTTCCATGACATTTTCCAATTCCCGGACATTTCCGGGCCAGGAATACTTGAGCAAGATGTCCAGGGCCTCATCCTTGATCCCTTTGATATTCATATTTAATCTCTGGTTTAAACCATTCAAGAAGGTACTGACCATGTGCAAGATATCGCCTTTTCTATTCCTTAAGGGGGGTATCTCTATCTGCATCACGTTCAGCCGGTAAAACAGGTCCTCCCGGAATGACCCTTTTTGCACCATCAGTTCCAGGTTGCGATTGGTGGCCGAAATGACCCGCACATTGATATCGATTGGGTTGTTGCCCCCCAAACGCTCGATGACCTGTTCCTGCAAAACTACCAGGAGCTTGCTCTGCATGGCCAGGGGCATTTCCCCGATTTCATCGAGGAAAATGGTGCCGTGGTTAGCCAGTTCAAATTTCCCCAACCGGCCTCCTTTTTTGGCTCCGGTGAAGGCCCCGTCCTCATAGCCAAAAAGCTCGGCCTCCAGCAGTGACTCCGGAATGGCCGCGCAGTTAACCCGCACAAAAGGGCGGTTACAGCGTATACTGGCCTTGTGAATGGCATGGGCGAACAACTCTTTGCCAGTGCCGCTTTCGCCGATGATCAGCACCTTGGTATTATCCTGCCGGGCTACCTGCCTGGCCAGAATTTTGGCCTGGAGAAATACGCGTTCTTCCCCAATCAGATCATCAAAAGAGTATCTTGAGGTATGTGCATTCAAAACCTCGCCTTTGAGCATGTTGTTTTCCGCCAGAAGGTTCTCCAGTATATTCTTGTGGTCCCAGATATTCATGGAAATACTGTAAGAGAAGCAGCCCACCAACTCATCTTCTTTGAAAATCGGAACTGCAGAAGCGATCATCTGATAGCCGTTGATGTTCCAGTTATAGGCGGTTATCGCCTTGCCGGTGCGAAGGACTTTGGTGGTCTGTGTGGCCGGGGTGATGGAGGCGATCGGCTGCCCCAATGCCTTGTCTGCAGACAATTTCAGCACCCGCAGATAGGTCTTATTCATGTATTTGACTAAGCCCTCTTTATCCACCACAATTAAACAAATGTTGGGATTATCATCAAAGATACCAGGAACGGTCAGACTGCTATCCAAGTTTTCTCCTCCCCAGCCCTAATACCTTTACTGGTCTTATAACCATAATATGGCTATTTATTAGTTTTATGCCTGAGGCAAGGATGCAAGCCGGGACCGTCCCCCAATATTGCCCTTCGGCAGTCGCCACCCAGTGGTCACCCTGTATATGTAATATTTACCTATGAGGCTAATCTCTCAAATAAACATGATAATATTTCCATGAAATATGGAGTTATTGTTAGATATTCGGCCATAATGTTCAAATTAGCCTGGTTGCCTACAGCAGTTGCTTAACATATATTAAATATCAGGACAAACCGGGAGAGTTATTTCAGTTGTACTTAAGAGTTCAGGTAAAGATTAGGAGGTACTCATGAAGCAAAAATTGATTCTGGTATTTGCGATTCTGATGATAGGCTTGTTTGCCACACAGGCAATCGCTGCCGACATTCCAGTGTTGATCGAAGGACAGGCCGTGGAGTTTGTGGACCAAAAGCCTTACATAGATGAAAATAATCGTACCCTGGTTCCGATGAGAGCTCCGATGGAAGCTTTAGGGGCAACTGTGAGCTGGGATGCAGAACAATATCAGGCTACCTTTGAAAAAGACGGGATCGTTGTAGTATTTGTTATTGGGAACAATACTTACACTGTTAATGGGGAAGCAAAAGAAATGGACACCAAGGCAGTTTTAACCGGAGACCGGACCTGCATCCCCATTCGTTATGCGGCTGAGGCGTTGGGTTATACGGTTTTATGGAACAGTGAAACCTCTACTGTGGACATAGTAGCCTCTGACCCTGAAGGCGATCAAGCCGTTCCGGATGAAGGCACTGTCGATGAGAATACCGGCGAGGGGACCACTGACGAAAACATCGTTGATGACGGGGCTGCCGATGAGAATTCAGATGAAGGCGCAGAAGATCCCATTGCGGATGAATCCGCGCTTGAATAGAGAGCTATTACATAAGCCAGCCCAAATTGGATTTTATGTTGTGTGATTTATGAAATAACCACCCGGTTAATGTGAATAGGGATCCTGTATAACAGCAATATCAGCTGAAACCGCCCGCATGACGGGCGGTTTTAACTTCTTAGACAGTCTGCCGTTTTAAGAACCTCCCCGCTGGCGATTCTGGATTTATAGCCTGATTCTGCGCTTCAGCATGCGGCGCGCTCTGATGAACCAGCGCAAGATAAACAACAGGGCTACAATGCCTATTATCAGATATGCCAGCACCTTGAAGGCCGTGACAACGAAGCTGACCCAAGCCGGTCGGCCGTTTTCTTCCGCAGGATCAAAATTATATAGATACACCGATCCCAAATCGGCATACTGCAGGCTGCCGGCGGAGTCAAGTCGAATATTCAACTGCAGATCAGGCGGTTTGTTCTGACTTTCATCCACCAGCCGGTAATCAACCGATACCTCCTCAGGGCTGATACTGTTGTGAATCAGCCGGGTAAAAATAGTATCTTGATTTTGATTTAAAATATCGGCTATAAGTTTGGTTTGGTCCTGGCCGCGGGAAGGGGTTACAAGTTCAGCGGGATTAAAGCTGGCTTCTGTAAACTGATTGAATCCGTAATCAAACAGGGCCATGGTATCCGTATACACCCCGTAAGCCTGACTTTTCATGACCACCGCGATGAGTTCGCGATCCCCGCGCTGGGCGGCCGTCACCAGCGTATTCTGGGATATCGCGGTATAGCCGGTCTTGCCCCCTATCACTCCCTCATAGTAAAATTTGTTGGTGGTGAGCATTCTGTGCTCCGACCACAAATCACGGGACTCAGGCTGCTTGTTGGTCGAGGGAATGGTGTAGCGTACCGTTCCAAAAATCCCCCTGAATTTATCGTTCTGCAAGGCAACCCTGGTGATCATAGCCATGTCATAGGCAGTGCTCACATGCTCCTCATCGGGCAACCCGTGGGGGTTGACGAAATTGCTGTTCAAGGCCCCGGCTTCACGGGCACGCTGGTTCATCAACACCGCAAAATCCTCCACGCTGCCGCTGATGTGTTCGGCGATGCCGTTGCTGGCGTCGTTGGCCGAAGGCAGCATGGCCGCCATCAAGGCCTGTTCAAGGGTTATCTCTTCGCCATCTGTAAGGGCGATATGCGAAGATCCCCTGAGGATGCTGAACACCGCTTCCCGCGACATAGTAACCTTATCCTGCTGCTGGCCGTGTTCTATTCCCAGAAGTATGGTCAGGATCTTGGTAATGGAGGCCGGGTACAGCTGGGTATGCATGTTTTTCTCATATAAAACCTGCCCGGTTTTAGCATCCATCAGTACCGCCGATTCAGATACGATCTGGGGCGTTTGAAAAGCTTCATTCGCCGCGGCGGCGCGGATAGGAGCGCTCGCCGCAAGCAGCACCACAAGCACTACAGCTAAATATATTTTCACCGGCTGCTTCAGCTTAACGGCCGCAGCATCTACATACCTAATAAAACTTCTAATCGCATCAGTAATATCATTCATATAATTCATAATCTATATAAAAAGCTCCAGATATGTCGTTGGTTCAGTATTAATCAGCAACGATGCAACGCGCATTGACGTTGCGGTTTATATTTCTGGTCGGTTGAGGTATTTGCTATCATACTATTTGGTTGCTCTTGTTTTTAACACCATTATCCATAGCCCCAAATGCCAGCAAACCCACCACTATTAATTTACCCAATTCTTTAGCATGCGCCTTGGTATTGGCCAGCTCCTGACGGGCCATCGTTTTGTCGCCTTTGAAATAATGCTTCCCGGCCTCCACTGCGCTGCCGGTGGTCTTGGCGCCTGCTTCATAAGTACTGGCAATTCCTCGTTCCACACCCGAAACCAGATCTTTACCCGCGGTTTTAGCCCTTTTTATGCCGCTGTCTACCTTTATTTCATCCTTTATAAGATAACCTGCTCCAGCCTCAAGGCCTCCATCCACTACGTCGGTCAAGGTTTTAACCGTGTTTTCCGTCACCCGCACCGTATTGGATCCGATCTCACCGGCGGTTTTAACAAGGTCGCTATCTCTGTACTTTTTCCCGATCTGACGGGTACTTGCGGTGATAATGCAATCAAGTCCATTAGCCAGCAATCCAACTGTGCCCTTGATCGCTTGACCGAAAATACTCATTGAGCTTCACCTTTTCAGATAATTTCCTAGTCTATATTATCATAATTATGCCGTAAGCGGGGACCGGTTATTAAAGGCATTAAAGGCATGCGCGCAAGCGGGGGTGACCGTTAGGGACGGTGACGGTCCCCTTCACCCTTGTCAGCCTGTCACCCGGACGCCGGAGTCAGCCCGCCGACAATTCCGCGAAACTAATCCAATATGTCAATGCCAATCATCCTCATCAGATACCTGGCGTTGCTGGTTTTGCATGGTCCTGATCTTAGGCGGTAGTCAAACTGTATTGCATCGTCTGAGTAGGTTTCAATAAAATGATAGTTTTTGATCCTACCGCCCGGCTCATCTTCAAAATCGCACAATTGATAATCATGGGTCGATATCAAACCGATAATCCAATCTTTATTAAGGTTCATAAGAACATTCCGGGCCCCCGCAACCCGATCCCGTGAATTGGTTCCTCTAAACAACTCATCAATGAGAAATATCATGGGAACATGGTTTTGGGCATAATCAATGATCATTTTTATCCGCAGCAATTCCGCATAAAATGTAGAGATGCCGCTATTTAAATCGTCATTGATCCGCATCGAAGTAAAGATATCCATGATTGAACAGGCAAAATGCCTGGCACATACCGGAGCCCCGGCATAGGCCAGCACCAAATTTACCCCTATGGTCCTTAGTAAAGTCGTTTTTCCTGACATGTTGGAGCCCGTAACAACACATATCTGGTTTTCCACGCTAAGTTGGTTGACAACTCTGTTTTTTGCAGCAATGAGCGGATGTCCTATATCCTCGGCGTTAATAAAAAGCTTGTTCTGATCAAACTCAGGATAACACCAATGAGGGTTTAACTGGGCAAGCAAAGCCATGCTTGACAGGGCTTCATATATGCCGAGATGATAGACCCATTTACGCAAGTATGAACCGGATTTGGCTCTCCATCTTTCCAGGGCAAATACACAATGGAAATCCATAAAAATTACATTATTAAGAATAAAATAAATAATCGGATTATACTTAAATCCAATCGCTCCGACAATCTTGTCCAGAACTTTTATCTGTTGTGAGGCGGGCTCGTCTTGATTAAACAGCCCGGATTGTAGTTCCAACAGATAAGGCTCGCGAAACGTTTCCTTTTCGATATGCTCGAACAGTCCCTGATAAACAGATAGCTTGTTTTTATAGGTATGGACCGTATCCAGAATCTGGTTTACCCGCCGGCTTCCCCAGATATTAACAATGAACTGTAAGCCGAACAAAACCAGGGGTATATATATCGAAACAGATCGAGCTCCATACCCGAGAATAAAAGATGCGATGGTCATAACGGGCAGGATATAAAATATAGCCTTGATCCAAGCTTTAGAAAACAGCTGCTCTGCATTTTCCACATAGGCAAAGAGGTTTTCAGGATTTTTCTTAAAATTCGCTGCCCCCATGCCCAGGCACTGTAAATCCTGAGTCCAGTCCAGCTTCAAAGCGAGTTCCTGGACGGCTTTTTGCCTTTCGGTAATCCTCGCCCTATCCTGCAGAGGATTTTCCAGCCAATCTCGGATAAATTCTCTTCCCTGATAGGTATTGCTGGTATTTAGCCACTGAAACAGCGAGCTGCGTCCGAAAATGTCCAGATCATCAATATATCTGTGTTGAGGATTGGCATATTCTTTTCCATCATCATCAAAGCAGGTCCAATCCCCTTCCAGCCGCTGCACGCATTTATGATTTATTTCTACCATATAGCGATATCGGTTGGCCTGCCTGATAACCTTATCATGCTTTAGGACCAGGCATAAAAAAGTGCTCAACGAAATACTTAAAAGGATAAATCCAGGGGTTGGTCCGCTATAGTAAAAAACCATCCCGGTTAATAAAGCACCGATGAGGAAGCAGTATAAACGCAGCGAGCTTAATCTGTCTGAATACTTGTCCAGCTTTTCCGTTTTACTGATATAGTCTTGCCAACGTTTCCCAAATTTATCAATTGACTCATTCATATTCATACCCAACCTAAAATAGATGTG
>NZ_DIPG01000111.1:54122-66777 GCF_002426325.1 Syntrophomonas sp. UBA5494
ACGGCTCCGCTCATGGGGATGACCCAGTTATCAAACTCGATATTTCTGACGCCGTCCACTTGAACAGCATCTTTGCTGTTGTACTCTCCGTTCAAAAAGGGAATTAAAGTGACATTCAAGTAATCGCGGGGGTAATAGAAAGAAATATCTACTTTGCAGGTGGGTTCGGGAATGGATACCAAAAATTTGTTTTTACTTTTTAATTGGGGCATGACAAAATATATCTCGACCTGCGCTTCGGTCAAATTCAAGTGAACAGTCTCAAATACCAACTCAATTCCGTTCTCCCCGATTTCAACACTCACGATCTGTGCTGCGGTTTTGTTTATCAAGACTTTTAGCGCCAGCTGGTTCTTTACAAAATCTAATTTTTCCCCATCCGTGAGAGCTAGCAATCTCGTCAGGTCTTGGTTCTTTATCTGCAAGTTCTCTCTAAAAAGATAAGTATCGGCTTTGAGTTTTTCATCGAGATCGGCATCTTGCACAAAAAAGCCCAGTTTAAAAACACTCTGGAATGTTTTATTGCTCGACAGCACCTTAGTATACGAGATTCTTTCAGTGACAGCATAGTAATCATCGCAAGAGAAAAGCCAGTTCTTGCCGCGATATTCATCCAAACTAATAAAATACTTAAAATTTCTCCTAATATTAAACTCAAAATCTATGTACGGCTTGATGATATTGTAGACAACTTCGCCTTTTTCCTTGTTGAGAATCGAGTTCAGAGAGGCGAAGACAAAATCCTTTTTGGATTCATCGCTGAAACGATCGATAACATCGGTATTGCTCATCATGGTCTCAGCGATTTTTTCCGATATTTCTTCGGATACATACAGCTTAGTAAAATATTCGTAAGCAAAGTTGAAGATAATAAGCGGGGGGAGTATACCGATAAGATTCTCGGCCACTGTCTCCATTATCGCCAAAAACTCAAAATCTCCCGAGCGGGAGCCCAGAATGTATTCAACCGCCAGACAAAGCAGCCAGAGCAATACGGTAACGATAACCAGCATAACCGTGACGTACTTCATGGACTTTCTATTCTTGCCCAACCGATTATTTTTCATTTAAATGAACATCAACTTTCTTGATAGTGTTTCTTGCAGCTTTTTGTTACACACACTTTCAGAGAGCGTAATCAATATGAATTATTCGCAGCTGCCGATTCCTCCGTAAATGGCATTGCAGCTATTATAAAACGCCCAAACCGGGTCACCGTAATCAAAGTGCCACCATTCAAAAGGGTAATTTACGAAACCGCATTCGCTCATGACATTATATAATAAACGGCGGTTTCTGGTAATGGTCGCATCACTATTATTTATCTCAAAATAGCATGTATGCGCTTTATCCATAAAGGCATCAAATTCGGTACCCATATCGACATACCGGCCTTGATCAACAATCGTCAAGTCGATGGCTCCGCCCGTAGCATGTAAAAAGGGTTTCATAGGGTCCCGGCTGGGAAAAGTAACATACTGGCGGGTTATTTTACGGATTTCCTCCAGGGATTTACCGGCAGATTTCAATTCCAGATTCTCCTGTAAAAAACTGTTGTACAAACTCATTTGGACATCGAAGGGCCGCCAGGCATCGAAAATCTTGAATTTGTAACCGTGCGGCAATAATTTGGATGCCTTCAATAGTTTTTGGGCAACCTGTTCCCGGGCATAGAGTGTATTTATCGAGCCTTGAATCCCTTTATTATAATACACCGGTTCAAATATGAAATCCTCCCCATAGTCTGACAAGCATACCAGCGGTTCGCCGTTCTCTTCAACTTCTATAGCATCGAGAACGGGGGGTTGTTTTAACGGTATTGGTTTATGATAATCCATAGCTCACCTTCATTTCCCCGTTTTTATCGAGGAAAGCACTCTCTTAAAAATGACTTTTCCAGCTTCAAGTATGACGGAGGGATACATTTTAATTCTAAAATTTTCTTGCAGCCGATCGGGGCTCAATCATCCCCTATATGAAACTACCACGGGATTATACTAAAGCGCAAGTCAAGAACAGTTCCCGCTTGCTCTTCTTTGGTTCCTCAGGAATAACAAAATATCAATTCCCACCAAAACTCCATCTAAAGCATATAAATATACAACTATATCGAAGTTGTATAATATTTTGTGCAAGATCCCGGCAATATACCCTGTAAAAACAATGAACAGAAATATCAGGCTCTTTCCTTCATTAGAACCGGATTTATAGGATTTATAAATCGAAAATGGCCACGCAAATCCAAAACATATTAGCATAATAATTTCAAAGATGCTCATACATGACTCCTTTAAATAAAATCAGGCCAGCATAGTATTCCATTTTCAACACCTCTACAATTAGAATCAAATTCACCTGAATATTCGCGATTCAAAACTATTATTCCTGCGCAAGCCGGGAACGCTTCTGCCTTGTGCCTCGGCAGAAAGCAAATCAAGAATTTGTGCGCGCGGGTCAGCCAAAGTCGATACTTTCCCGCCGGCCGTGAATCACCCGTTTGAATAATGCGCATAATGGGAATATGGAGGTGTTATGACGTGCATTTGTCCTTGCGCCGCAACCTGGGCTATTTAGACCGTATCATCAGGCTTGTTGCCGGTTTGGTTCTGCTCTACCTGGTTATTTTTAATCCCCTGGTTATGAGCGGCTGGGTAAGCATTGTACTCGGTATTCTAGGTGTGGCTATGATTATCGAAGGTTTGCTGGCCTACTGAGTGATTTACGATTTGCTGGGTTGGTCAACCTACAAAGCCCCCACTCATGGCGCCTGAGACACAGGCGGCTCTCCCGGGAGAAAGCAAGAACCGTTCCACTTGGGTTAGGAGGTTATACCATGAAAATAGGGATTCTTTCCGATACTCATATAACCGAGCTTGCGGACGACTGGTTGGCTCTGGTGAGGAATGCTTTTCACGAAGTCGAAGTGATTATTCATACCGGCGATTTCGTAAGCTTTGAGACCTACGAATTTATGAAGAGTTATAAGAAGCTGTACAGTGTGTGGGGAAATTGCGATGAAATCAGGATCAGACGCGCCACCAGGGAAAAACAGGTGATTACTCTGTCAGGATATAGAATCGGGATTTTCCACGGTCACGGGCACGACAAAACCACCCTGGAAAGGGCTTATGATCAATTCGCAGATGATAATGTGGACCTGATAATTTTCGGGCACAGTCATCAGCCTCTGGTACAGACCAAAAGGGGCATTTTGATGATAAATCCCGGCTCAATGACTAATAAGCGCCGTGAAAAATGGCTGTCTTACATTATAATGGAGCTGCTCCCCGGCCGAATCCAAGTGGGGTTGAATTACTTTTAGCCTTGGCAGGGCGTTTCGCGCCATCGATATCGCCTATTCTACAACTTCTCTGAGCTTTATGATATTTCCCGGCAGAGCCTCAAACAAATCCGGATAATGGGTGCATCTGGCGCGCAGCTGGTTGTATTCCGCCTTGGCGCCGTTCTTTTTTAGATACAACCCGCGCTGGTATACTTCTTCGGCCAGTTCAGCGGCATGCATCTGTTTCCCCTCGGTTTCCGACAGAACCAGCTTCATAGCTTCCTGCAGCGTGTACTTGGGGGTTTCGCTGCTCCCTGTATTGACGCTTTCGCCGGCGCTTTCGGCGGTTTTGCCTTTGCGGGCTTTCCGGCTCCCGGGGGCTTTGCTTTTGCAACCGCGTTTTCCGGCAGTTTTGCCTTCGCTGCTGGCGACTGTTATGTTTCCAAGGGCTTCCCCATCGGCCGCATATTTGACTATCAAATATACCGGCTGGTTGTTTTTCAGCAGAACTACGGTATTGTTCTTGTCAACCAACTGAAAAACCGAATCTACATCGTTCTTGATTTTTTCAAAAGGTATCAGGCTCTCAATTTTAATATCCAACATTATCACCTCGCAATTATAGTAACACAATGTTTGATATTTAACAGTATATTTGTATGCGAATTAAAAAATGATTTTTTTGAAACAAAAATGCCAAATGGGGACGGTCCTTTTTGTCGCTTAAAAAAGTATCACTCCATCCCGCAATTCCTTGCTTCTTGATTAAACCTGGTGCCGATTGACAGGTTCATCCTGCCCTGGAGAAAACATGAGAGCCTTAGGAGAATTGCGGGGCAGGGGGATTTTAATTCGAAATAGATTCTCCCGGATTTGCTCGTACATAACCTCACCCTATCGTTGATATTAAAATCCCCCAAACAATTAGGGGGTAGCTTTCTTCCGTTGAACTATACCTTCAGCGGATTTCAGTAAATCGTGGACAAAGTTAGCGCCTCTGGATAACAGTATCCCGGTTAGTATTTGGCCGATAAGTGGATGAAAAAAGTTTATGCCAACCAGTAAAAACATATCCAAACCCGCTCCTACAGCAATAAGCAATCCGACTACCAGCGCTCCCACACGATCCACTGACACTTTGCCTTTTTGCCAGACCATTTTTCCGGTTTCCCAGACCGCCTCAGACAACATTGCGGCTATAACAATAGCCCCAACCGAATACATAATATTCTCCTCCTCTGCTAATACCGGCTTATCAGATCCCGCGCCACTTAACTTCCTAATTATGCCTCTAATATAATACGCAGCGGCACTCCGTTTTGGCCCGCCCTCGATCTATTCGGCAGCGTATCTCGGATCAAACAGGATTGACATCAGAAAGCCATAAAGCATAATGCAAATTTAAAGGGGCAGTTGACTACGCCGGCCAACTGCCCCTAAAAACTACCGCCTTACTCTATATCGATTTGGACTTTACGCCAATTTAGGCATACCCTCATTAAACGGGACGCATCCTTCAGTCATCTCAGGTGACTCTCACACTTCTGCATATTAACCCTGGGGCTCAAACGAACTGGAATAGTTATTTCGCGTTCTGATCCAGTAACCCGCCGCCTCAGTCCTATTGGTAACATTTAGTTTCTTGAATATGGTGCTGATATAGTTGCGAACCGTTTTTTCGGAGATACCCAGGGCTTCAGCAATCTCACAATTCGACTTGCCCTGGCTCAATATCTGCAATATATTTTTTTCTCTCGAGCTCAGATTAAGGTCCTGTGAAGGCAATTCGATATCCGGAATGGCAATGTTGTTGAAAACGCCCTCGGTTACGGAAGTATCTAAGACGCAATCGCCCTCATAAACCTTAATGATATTCTCTATTAATTCCTGACTCTTGATATTTTTCAACAAATAACCATCCGCGCCTGCTCTGATTGTTTCAATGACTAAATGATTTTGCGAAAAAGCCGTTAAGATAATAATCTTGATTTGAGGGAAGCGCCTCTTAATGGTTAAACACCCATTGACCCCGTCCCCGTCAGGCAGCCGAAAGTCAAGCAGCACAACATCCGGGCACGTTTTTTGTATCGAATCAAGGGCTTCCTGAAGACCATTGGCCTCCCCACATACCATAATTCGCTCATCCAGTTCCAAAATCAGCTTTAATCCATCCCTGACGATATCGTGATCATCTACTATCAATACTTTAATATAATCGCTCATATCAGTGCTTCCTCACAGGGTATTTTAAGTTCGATCCGAGTACCTTTAAGCAGGCTTTCGATTTTGAAAAATCCATTGACTCTTTGGGCTCTTTCCTTCATGGAACGGATGCCAAACTGTTGCTCCAGCTTTATGTCCTGAGAGATCCCTATCCCGTTATCAGTGATAGTTATATAAATAAAATCAGGGGTACCCTCCAATAAGACCTCAGCATGATCGGCTTGAGAATGCTTGATAACATTGGTGATAGCTTCCTGAACAATATAATAAATCTGCGTGGTCTTCTCTGCTAATAAATCACCCACTGTATAAGGGGAAAGCTTACACTTCAGCACAATCTCTACACTTTGAGTTTCATTGTATTTACGCACCAACTGTTCCAGGCTGTCTTTTAATCTATCCAGTTCAATTTCATCTAAAGCATCGGCAGATATAAATTCCCTGATCTTATTTATAGTTGCCGTTATATTCACTTTTACTTCTTCTAGAATATTTATTGCCGAAGCTTTGTCTTCTTTGTATCTGGATAGATACTCAATTTTCAATCCTATGGCATACAATTGCTGAATAATGCCGTCGTGTATTTCAAGTCCCAGTTTTCTTCTTTCTTCAGAGGCTATTCTGAGTTTTTCCAATTGAAACAGCCTTTCCTCTTGTTCCCAGCTAAAAGTATCGATTACTTTGATCAATGAATAATTGATGATAAATCCGACGATTGCCTTAAAAGATAAGGTGATTAGGATGAAGTATTCTGGAAATATCTCGTTATTGATAATATTGGCCGGGAAAAAAGCCGCTTTGGATACCAGCAATCCTTCTACAAAACCGTAAGCGATGAAGATCCAGGACAAATTCTTGTACCTTTTCGCTATTTCAGCGGATTTGGTTTTCTTTATCAACCGGGCATTCGCATACAGAGCTGCGGCAGCTATGGCGCAACTCGGAACTGACATCAAATAACGTATGCTAATAATCTTGAAATGATCATTCGACAAATGATAGTCCACACCATAGTGAGAAGTTAACAAGTAGAAACCAAATAAATACAGCAGAAAACCAAGCAAAGGTATTCTCAGCAAAATATTCTTGTACTTTTCTCGAATAGCTAATAAGTCCAGCCCGAAGTATAAAAGGAATGTAAAGGATAAGGCTTTGAGCATCAGGTTAACATAATAAACTTGAATATACAGATGGGGATGACATAACTCAAGTTTGATGATCATGGTGATCCATTCACTCATGCCATGGATAATTCCAAAATAGCCCAAATACTTAATGGATCTTATTAACGAGAAGTTCATTATCTTGGAATCTTTTTGCATGATGGCGAAAGTCCCCATCATGACCATAGAAAACCCATAGATTAGATATAATAAGAATTCAATGATAGTCATATGAGCAGTCCATTCCCTTTTTCAATAATGTAAAGCGTCAATATCAACAAAGTGATACTTAAGGCGGCGATCCCCTCGTGTCTGGTCATTTTGAGTTCATACTCGAACAGGTCCTGGGCGCTGACTTTTTCGACCATCCTTTCTAACTCATCCAGCTTTTGGAACGAATCGACCAGCGACGAAACGATGATTTGCGATATCCCGTTTAATTTTGACTTCAGATTGCGCCGGCTTCCTCCGATCACGGAGCGGCCCTGCTCTACAAATCCTGTCTTTAACTTTTCCCCGGTCCCCTTCAATTCCATGACGATGCACATGACTACTTTTAAGTAATCCTGAACCGGCAGCTTGATCAACTTAAAAGGGAAAAGCAATTTATCCAATAAGCCCAAGACTGTTTCAATGGGGGTGGTATGGAAATAAAGGATGCTTGCATACCAGATAATGAACAATCTGAATAACCTGGAGAAGACCTCTTGAGACCCTTGATGAATGATAAATGCTTCGTTTTTAGTCAAATAATAAAGGGATATATTCATCAATATCCCGAATAAATAAGGGATCAACACGATAATACAATACGACCCGGCGCTGAGTAATAAGGTGCGATATCGAATTCTTGATACCAGGGTAACCATCAATAGATAAACCAGAAATATTTCATAACTGGCCTGCTTTTCAAAATAAAACGGCAGCGTTGCTATGCCAATCGCCAGAAGGGCTTTAATAAACCCATCCAAGTCTATGAAAGTACTGTGATTTTTCTTATTCATGGCGGTTAGTCCTTGAGCTTTTCCCTTTTTCAAGGGATGCAACGTTCTGTTCAATGTATTATTCATCGAGGTTTATCCTTTAGTTATCTAAGATTCTGACGATGGTTCTGCTAGGCATGCAGACGGCCTGGTCTCCGGGTTTGGTTAATGTCCCTGTTTTTACACAGATTTTATCCGGGCACTCGGCTTCCAAGAACTTTATGGAGCCTTTTTCCGCTACAATGGTTACCTGGATGCCATCCTCAAGTTTAAAATACCGGGGTTCTTCCAGCGTATCTAAGTCTAACTCCGCTATTCTATTGCCATCTCTGCTTATCACCGCTGTGCGCCCGTCGATCTCTTCGCCTTGGGCAGCCTCACCCTTAAGGTAGAATCCCGCCAGTGAAAGCATGATGATAAACCCTATCAAGTATAAAAACAGATCGCCTCTTTTAAACCTTTTCATGTTTTCCATATTTCGCTTCCCCGTTCGATGTTATTGCTGGTAAACGTATCCGCTGCCCTCACCAAGGAACTCAAAACTTTCTTTTAGCCCTTCTGTAACATAGATCTTTTTGTCGATTGTAATAAACACAGCTTCAACGCCTCCATACTGCCGGATCAGCTCCCTGCCCTTTTCAAGGCCTAAAATATAGACGGCAGTATCCAGAGCATCAGCATCCAGCGAAGATTCAGTGATCAAGGTTACACTCATCAAATCAGATTCGGCCGGATATCCGGTTTTGGGATCCAGAATATGATGATAACGCCGTCCATTTTCCATAAAATAACGTTGATCATCTCCAGCTGTAACAACCGCTTTATCCGTTACTTTAACGATTCCAATATCTTTCCCACTCGGATTTCCTGCCGGCCTGGGATCACGGATCCCGACTTTCCATGGGGCGCCGTCTGGCTTGTTACCAAGTGTTACAACATTTCCGCCCAAATTGATAAAAGCGGAAGTAATGCCCTGTCTCCTGTAGACCTCAATAACCGCGTCCCCTGCATATCCCTTGGCAATGCCTCCGAGATCGATCATCTGCCCTTTATTTTTGATAGTGACCACATTATTATCAATGTCGATATCTTCGTAATTGACCAAAGGCAGCAATCTGTTCAGTTCTTCTTGTGACGGGATGCGCTGTGCATCTGTTCCTATTTGCCAGGTTTTTACCAGGGGGCCTACTGTGATATCGAAGGCCCCATGACTCATTTCAGATATCTCTTGCGCTTTATTGATGATTTTTACTGTCGCCGGATCCAGTTCAATGCCCATAATCCCCGCATTTTGATTAAGCCTGTAGGTATCCCCCTGAGTGTCATTAAATGTCAGCAGTTTATCCAGATCCTCGATCTTCGTTGTAGCCTCGTCAACCGCAGTCGGTCCATTTGCCCCAAATACTTTTTGAGATATGACTGTTCCCATGGCAAAAGAATCCGCCACAAATGCTTTGTTCGCCATCTCATCGCGCTTGTTGGCAGCAACAGCAGTTAATAGCCATGCCGCCGCGACTATGACCAAAACTAACCCTATCAGTTTCAATAGATGTCTTCGCAGAGCCACTTTTATCCCTTTCTGCTGTGAAACGTTAGCTGCCCGCTTTCTTTAAACAAACAGGCAGCTTAAATTCTCTTTTATATACCCTTTATTAAACAGGATAAATACGACTAAAATAGTAATGTTTCTAGAGCCATTTTAAGCTTTGGGACAGCCCAGGACAAGCGGAAGAAAATGATGATATTGGAAAGATCAAGCCGTGAAAACAATGTATTTACTCTTTTTACGTTTACAGGACAGGAAGCAAGCCTCTGCAAGCCTGGCGGATGCAAAAAGCCCTGTTCGGGACAAATGTACTTATTGCCGGGACATAAATCAGGATTTAAAATATCCTCCTCAGGTGTGAAACTCATTATGTACTATTCAATAAAATCAAGTGGGAGGATTTTGTATGTCAAAGATGAAGATCGTTGCCGTAGTCGTTGCTTTAGTGGCAATCGTGGTATTTATTGCCGGATTCATATTCCAGCCCAAAGAATTAACGGTCTCCAATGGATCAGGACAGACCTCGGTTTTCCGTGTCGGGCCTGGCAAAGATGCTGCCGGGGGGCAAATTTACTCTATTTCTACTGTTACTGCGGACGCTACGTTTGACAAGGAAGGCAAAATAATCAGCGTACATTTTGATGCATTGGAAGTCCTCTCTCCCAACGATTCAGAACATGAAGGCGCACCTCGTTTTTCAGGCTGGCCTGGACAAGCCGGTTATCTGACCGCCCCCGCCAGTACCGCTGAAATAGCTGCCAAAGAAGTAAGTGAATGGCAAACCAAGCTCGAACGCGGCGATGCTGCTTATGGCATGAATATATCGGAACAATATGCGGTATATGAAGAGTTTTTTAAAGGCAAAACAGTCGCTGAAGTTGAGGCGTGGTTTGCTAAGAATACTTCCGATAAAAACGGCCGTCCCTTGAAAGCAAATTCAACCGACCCTGACGAGCAGGCGAAGTATTCCCAGCTCACCGATGAAGAAAAACAGGTTCTGGCAGATGTAACCTCCGGCGCAAGTGTCAGCCTCAAAGATGCCCACGGCGATTTCATCGGAGCGCTGAAAAAGGCTTATGATAGCCGGGCAGAGGTAAAGATTCCGGTTAAATAATCCGTAACAGCTGCGTCTACAGGTACAACTAAAGTGACAATCAAAAGAGGGTGTTCCATAGATAATTCACTTTATAATTTGGGATGCCCTCATTTTCAAAAGCTGGATTTTAAGTCTGTCACTTTTAGAAAGCGGGTCATGATGAGCAAAAATCGGAGATATGCAGTCATCATCATATTGGTTACCAATGCAATATTAGTATCCTTGCTGGAATCGATCATTCCAGTGCCAGTACCCGTTCCGGGAGTAAAACTCGGCTTGGCAAATATTATTACCTTAGTGGCTCTTGTCTTTCTGCCTTTGACAGATGTGCTATTGATAGTGATCATCCGCTGTTTTGTGGTGGCGTTATTGACCAGAGGCGTAATGATGCTGGCTTTTAGCCTAAGCGGGGGCATCCTGAGCGCCTTGATCATGCTGCTGATTTATAAAAGATTCTCGCAGTATTTCAGTATCAAAGGGATCAGTGTCCTGGGGGCATTCATTCATAATACCGCCCAGATCATCGTGGCCTCTTTGTTGCTGGGTCAGTTTATCGTATTTTATTATCTCCCCATCCTTCTCGTATCTGCTTTGATTACCGGTGCTATCACCGGAAGAATCGGAGAAATTGCCATAAGTGAATTAAGGAAGAAGGGGATTTTTACCACTGTGCCAACTCACGGGGGAAGGAGACTAAAATGGACAAATCAAATGAGTTAAAAATCAGCCGCCGCAGTGTCATAAAAATGGGAGCATTATTCGCCGGCACCCTGGCTGTCGGTGTTTTACCGGGACAGTTAGCACAAGCGGATCCCAATATACCCAAGTACCCTGATCAATTGGGGTTCATGCATGATCAGCAAAAATGTATCGGCTGCCGGAAATGTGCCACCGCCTGCAAGACTACTAACAAATGGGAAGACGGCGTAAAATGGCGTCGGGTTATCAGCAGCGGCAGACCGGAGGTTTATCTTTCTATCAGCTGTAATCATTGTGAAAAACCGGTATGTGTTTCGGTATGTCCGGTCAAGGCCTACAAAAAGCGGGATAAAGACGGGATCGTTGTGCATGACAAAGAAATCTGTGTAGGGTGTAAATACTGCCTGTATGCTTGCCCTTACCATGCTCCTCAATTGAGTGAAGAAACCGGCAGAATCACCAAATGCCATTTTTGCTATGAACGCCAGGCAAAAGGCCTAAAACCTGCCTGCGTGGAGGCTTGCCCTACCCAAGCCTTAACTTTCGGCAGACTGGTTGATTTACAAAAGACCGAGGGGGGCGTGGCGCAGATTCAATGGCTGCCTGCTCCTGAACTGACCAAACCCTCGCTGGTGGTCATTCCGAAGTAACAATAGCTAGGAGGTATCAAAATCATGGAAATGCACTGGAATTGGCTGGTGGTGACATACTTGTTTTTGGGCGGCCTGGGGGCGGGTGCTTATCTGACTTCATTTGCCGCCGAACTGGGCTGGCTGGGGAATAATTCCGGGCTTAAAAGAATGGGCTATTACATTGCGGGACCGATAGTGGGCCTCGGCACATTATTGCTGGTGTTTGATTTGGGGCAGGGTTTTTATAAACCCTGGCTGCTGGTCAGGCTGGTTACTAATTTCAGTTCGGTCATGACCTGGGGCACCATCGTTCTGGCCGTCTTTATTTTAGTGGGCCTCTTGAAAGGGTATCTCACCTATAAAAATGAAGCGGTTCCCGGTGCGGTCACATGGGCTGGGGCCATACTGGCGGTGGCGACAGGGGGCTATACCGGATTTCTGATTTCCGTGATAGAGGCCATCCCCTTCTGGAGTTCAGGAATAATACCGGTCATCTTTTTTGTATCTGCCCTATCCACCGGGCTATCGATCACCGTGCTGCTGGCGCATATTTTTGAAAAAGAAGCGTCTGATAAAGGCCGGGAGGATCTGACCCATATCTTTCTCATCCTGGCAGAGTTAGGCGCTGTGGCCGTTTTTATGTGGGTGATGAATTCGGGCGGAAATGGATTGATCGCCAAGAAATCTGCTGCACTGGTCATCTCCGGTAAATATGCGCTCCAATTTTGGGGTATATTCATTGGGCTGGGGCTGTTGTTCCCCCTGGCAGTCTATACTGTTCAACATCTGGCTTCGAAAGCCGCCAAGCCAACGGTTAAAGATACTTCAGCGGCCGCTGAAATGACGGCAGGAGGGCAAAAACAACACCATTCCTACCTTACCATCATTGCCGATTCTTCAGTTCTTGTGGGGGGATTCGCACTGCGCGCATTGATTATTTTTGCGGCGTTGCCGATATGGGATGGAATAATGATTCCTTAAAGCAGGCACGGGGAAGGTTCTTTTTCCTGTTTTAAAAAAGAACCTTCCC
>NZ_DIPG01000003.1:0-7989 GCF_002426325.1 Syntrophomonas sp. UBA5494
TGGGATAATCGGGCATAAAAAAATCCGATGAAAAAAGTTAAGGCATTTTCTACTTGCCAAACACATAATGGAACCATCAGAAGAGAAACCCAAATTGACGCTGGTGGTTAATAATGGCAAAGTTATTCCTCAAGAAAAGTCGCAAGAAATACGAATTATGTGATCGAGACAAAAAGACTTCTGTCAAAACTTCTGTCAAATCAAAAAAATAGCACTTTCAGTTAGGATGAAAGTGCCTATTTTTCTTATGGTACGCCTGAGAGGAATCGAACCTCCGCACCCGGCTCCGGAGGCCGGTGCTCTATCCACTGAGCTACAGGCGCATAATGCATTACTGATTATAGCAGAATTAAATAGCCAGGTCAAAGGGCAACCTCTGCAAAGGCGGCAGCCTGGCATGAGAATCAAGAATCCCGGGCCGTAGCGTTTCTTTCCGGGGCTTCCCGCAGCCCGCCGGTGAGCAATGAAATCAAGAGGCCCGTCAGGCTGAGCCCTGCAGCAAACAGGTAAACCCGGTGCGAGGCCATTACATAGGCCTGTTCATAGGGCAGACTCAACTGATTAACGGCTAAGAACCAGGTGAACAGGCTGGCCGATAAGGCTATGCCCATGGCAAAGCCGAAGTTGCGGATGGTGGCGATAAATCCCCCGGTGTAACCGGCTTTGGTTTTGGGAACCGAGCCCAGAATAGAACTGTTGTTGGGTGAACCGAAACATCCCATCCCGATGCCGTAAATTACCAATCCGCTAATTATATGCAGCGGGCCGGTCGCGGTGTTCATCAAGCTGAACACCGCAAAGGCGATGCTGGCCAGGAGATAGGAAATGGAGGTTAAACGGGCCGGACCGATGCGGTCGGACAGACTCCCCGCCAGTGGTGCGGTGACGGCCAGGCATATGGGCGGGATGGTCATAAACAGACCCGATTGGGCCGGAGAATAGCCTAATAATCCCTCCAAATAAAACGGCAGCAGGAAGAACATGAAGGTCTGCACCATGTAGACGATGAACCCCATTATATTGCCGAACAGAAACGCCTTTATCTTAAACAATCCCAGGTCCAGCATGGAGCGGGGATTGCCCCTTTCATACCAGTAAAAGCCCAGGAGCAGAACCAGTCCCAGAACAAACAGCCGCCATTCAATGCTGACTGCGGTCGCCATTGATAGTACCAGAATTATCGCGGCTGACCCGAAAAGCAAGATGCCGATGGGGTCGAATCCCTTATCTGTCTCGCCGGGGGCTTGCTGGGGAAGATATCGCCAGGCCAGATAGAAGGCCATAACGCCGATGGGGACATTTATCCAGAAGATAACGGGCCAGGCGAAGCGGGCTACCAGAAAACCACCCAGGGCTGGACCGGCCATATTGCCGATGCCGACTACACTGCCGGTAAAGCCCAGAGCCTTACCCCGCTCTTCAGGAGGGAAGCTGTTGGATACGATGCCGATTCCGGTAGCCATGAGCATACTGGCCCCCAGGGCTTGAAATACCCGGGCTGCTATCAAACTGTAGAGCGTATCGGACATTCCGCAAAATAACGAACCCAGGGTGAAGCCTAAAAAACCGGCTGTGTAAATCTTGTTGCTGCCGATCCTATCGCCCAGGTTGCCGAGAAACAGGAGGGTAGCAGTGACAGCCAGCATATAAGCGGTCACCACCCATTGGATTTGCTGTAGATCGACCCCGAGGCTGCGGGCAATGGTGGGATTGGCGATATTTAATATGCTCCCATCGAGGGTGGCCATAAAGATGCCCAGACAGACAATGGTTAGAACCTGCCATTTCGGTGCGATTTTCAAAAACTCACCCTTCCCCGGTATCCTCAGGCTAAAAATAATAGCCTGCAACTTTTATTATTATATAATATCGATTCCGGGAAAGAAGCAATCTGCCCAAATAATGGCTTTAAACTAGTGATGTCCGGATGAGATGACGGCTAACGGTTGCGCAGGACCGCGATCAAGGCATCGCCCATCGCCGTTACGGCCCGTTCTGCGGACAACAGGTAGTTCCCGTGAGTGCCCACCTCCAGAAGCAGGGCGGTGGGATAAAGATCCTGATTATAGTTCCCGCGTCCGATGAAGATGCCCCTCAAAAGCCCGGGATACAGGGAATCAGCCGCCGCCTTGACCTGCAGGGCATAATTCAGATTGGTTTGGAAATTGGGATTGGACCGTCCCATAACAATCATTACCCGTGCACAGGGGATGCCGTTAATGGTAGTTTGATAAGCCGACGCCGGGGCTGCATCGCGGTGTATGTCAAAGGCCGCATCAGGCCCCTCAGCCAAGAGCTGAGTGGCAGTTCGACGGGAGCGATGGTAGGCGTTGATATCATGGGGGTTGTGATTGTTCAGGCTATGAGTGACGCTGATGCCATTGAGTTTAAAAGTATCCGCCAGTTTTGCTCCGATTTGATACACGTCTCCATTTCCGGGTTTGGAAGCGGTACCCGAAGTAGGTACATATGATTCGTCACTGTGAGTGTGGTAAATCACCACATGAATGTCCTGGGGCGGGGTTTGCACCGGTATGCTGGGCCCCAGGACCGGCTGAGCGGCAAGGCTGTCAGGTTTCAGCATTGACTTCAAAGGCGAGTTATCGGCGGTCTTAAGGGCAGCCCAGGCCTGGTCTCTTTCCACCCTGGTCACCTGATAATGCTGATTCTGGTCGCTGATCCATATGTCGTCGACCTGAATGGGGACGCCGGTTTCCAGAATTACATTGCCGGCTTCATCGCGCACGGTGTAGTAGGAAGGGGTGCTCTGATTATCCCCCAGGGGTTTGGACTGGGGAGCATTGATAAGATTCATCAGATAAGCACCTGCCAGTATTATGAGCAGGATTGCGAAAAATACCCATAAATACCGTTTAGCCGTTGTTTCCATAACAAAACCGCCTTTCCTCAATAGCATTAACTATTATGTCTGAAAGGCGGTTTAGATATGCAAAAAAACAATCATTCCATCAAGCCTGAGATGGTGCCTGATCAGCAATTATCCTATCACAGGTTGGTGTCCCAATCAGCCAGATACGCCTTCTGCTCCGGGCTTAAGGCGTCTATGTCCACACCTGCGGCCTCCAGCTTCAGCATGGCCACGCGCTGGTCGATGGCTGCGGGGACGTTATAGACGTGACAGCCTAATTCTTGCCGGTTTTGCAGCAGATGGACCAGTGACATGGCCTGCAGAGAGAAGCTCAAATCCATGACCTCGGCGGGATGTCCGTCCCCTGCGGCCAGGTTTACCAGTCTTCCTTCGGCCAGGAGATATAAACGGCGGCCGTCATTGAGTTCAAATTCTTCGATATTATTCTTCAAAAGCCGCCGGGAGACAGACAGGGAATCAAGGTCGGGTTTGGAAATCTCCACGTCAAAATGGCCTGCATTGGCCATGATAGCCCCATCCTTCATGTTTTGCATATGTTCCCGGCGGATTACATTGACATTGCCGGTGACAGTGATGAAAATATCCCCTAAACGGGCGGCTTCCAGCATAGGCATGACCTGAAAACCATCCATAATAGCCTCGTTGGCCTTGATGGGGTCTATCTCGGTGATGACCACTTTAGCCCCCATGCCCAGAGCGCGCATTGACACTCCTTTGCCACACCATCCATACCCGGCTACAACCACATTCTTTCCGGCCACCACCAGGTTGGTGGTGCGGTTGATTCCGTCCCAAACCGATTGCCCGGTTCCGTAGCGGTTGTCGAAGAGATACTTCATATAGGCGTCATTGACTGCTATAACCGGGAAGAGCAGGGCGTTGTCCCGATCCATGGAACGCAGCCGCACGATGCCGGTGGTAGTTTCCTCACAGGCCCCGATAACGGTCTGGGCCTGTTCACGGCGTTCTTTGTGCAGCAGTGTCACCAAATCGGCGCCGTCGTCTATTACGGCGTCTGGTTGGGCGTCCAGGGCCAGACCCAGAAAGCGCTGGTATTCTGGTATGGATTCACCGTGAATGGCGAAAACGGTGATGCCGCTGTCGACCAAAGCGGCTACCACATCATCCTGAGTGGAAAGGGGGTTGCTGGCACAGGCTACTACGTTGGCGCCGGCAGTTTGCAGGGTTTGCAGCAAATAACCGGTTTTGGCTTCCAGATGCAGGCAGCAGGTCACGGTTTTGCCTGCCAGGGGGCGAGATTGCCCGTATTCATGGTTGAGACGGGTCAAAACCGGCATGCGGCCCTGCACCCATTCCAGTTTGCGATAGCCGTCCGCCGCCAGATTGATATCTTTTATGATTGATTGTTGTGCGAGACTGAATTCTTTAGTCATGTCCATTGCTCATCCTCCTGTGTAATTATAACACGAGCCAACGGTGGTATTGCGAGAATTGGACTTTGAGGTTCCATATTCTTATAGCCGGGTTGATTTGGCGGCTTTATTCAGACCGCGATAAACATTGCCATGCAGGCCCGGGCCTGGTGATGACAGTTAATTTTATCATAATATAGTATTCCCGCCCGGTGCTGATTTGGGTGGGAATAAATTATCAAGCTGCGTTATATTGAGGCGGATTGATGTGCAAGCCAAAACAGCGCTTTGGAGGAGGCTTTCTACGCCATAGTTTGCCTGAGATATCCGTTAGGTATATTTGTCGAAACAAAATTTGCTTGGGGTTCTTAAATCGAGGTCAAAAACTATTGACAAAGGTTTTATGGTGCAGTAAATTATTATTAATCATATAGGAATAATTTAATATAGAATAGCCGACTAGAAAACTGGAGGCCGTATTCGCTTTGTGAATGTGGCCTCTATTTTTTATGGGTCACAAAAAGATGATCAATGATTCATGGGGAGGTAGCACGATGAGTAAATTTGTGGAGCGGCCCCGGTATGTTTGCTCTCTGGGAGGGGCGGTAGGAACCATTAAAGTATTGCCGCGCACCGTGCCTATTCTACACGCCGCCACCGGCTGCGGCGGGAATGTGGCCACGGCCCTGAACCAGGCGGCGGGATATATGGGCAGCGGGTACTGCGCGGGCCAGGCCTTACCCAGCACCAATACATCCGAGCGGGAGATCGTTTTCGGCGGGGAAGAAAGGCTCAGCGAACAAATCGCCAATACCATCAAGCTGGTGGACGGAGACCTGTATTTTGTAATTACCGGATGCATGGTGGATATGATCGGAGACAACATCCATAATTCCATTAAGCAGTTTAATGGAGGGAAGGCCCGGGTCATCGGCGCTGAAACCGGAGGATTCCGGGGGAATTATTATAAAGGCTATGAAATCGTACTGAAGACTCTGTTTCAGGACTTTGTGGAGAAGAATCCGGCCAAAGACAAGGGGCTGGTGAATTTGTGGGGAGTGGTTCCCATTCAGGATGTATTCTGGAAAGGCAATCTCACCCTTATCAAAGACCTGCTGGTAAAATTGGGCTACCGGGTGAACACCTTTTTCGGAGAGGGAGAGACACTGGAAGACTTGCAAAATTCCGCGGCGGCTGCTTTAAACATTGTGGTGTCCGATACTTTTGGCGTGGAAGCCGCCCAGGTTTTTGAAGAAGTGCACAGTGTTCCCTACATTACCGTGCCATTTCCCATCGGCGATCATGGCAGCCAAAGATTTTTGCGGGCCATAGGAAACGCCTTGGGCATTGAAAAAGCTTTTGTAGAGAAGGTGATCAAGGAAGAACAGGCTCGCTATTACAGCTACTTCGAAAGAATCGCGGACGTTTACAGCGATCTCGATTTGCAGCGCTATGCGGTGGTAGTGGGCGATTCCAATTACACCCAGGCCCTGGCCAGGTTTCTGGCCGATGATTTGGGATGGCTGCCGGGCCTGGCGGTCGTAACGGATTTTCTGGATGATGAGCAAAAAGATACAGTAAGGGGTCAATTTAACGGCTATGAATCAGGGATTGAAGCTGAAGTGGTATTCGATACCGACGCTTCCAATGTGGGGAAGTACATTGCCCGGCATTGGGGGCAAAGCAGGGGGCAGCGGTATTTTGAAGGCTTCAACCCGGGGTTTATTCTGGGCAGCGCTATTGACAGGGATATTGCGGAAAAGCTGGGGGTCCCGCAGTTAACCGTGACCTATCCCATATCCAACCGGGTGGTGCTGGACCGGGGGTATGCGGGATATAGCGGGGCTTTGAGATTGACCGAAGATATCCTCAGCGTTCTGGTGGGAAATAGATAAAGGAGGGTGCCAAAGATGGATTACATCAAGGAAAAAACGCCGCCCATTCGTGAAGAGCGATTAGGAGCGTGCATGGCCTTTGGAGGATCATGCTGCGATATTTCAAATCAATCCAAGAAAGGATGTCTGTTCAACAACAACCGTACCTTCTCCCAAAGCCAGGGCTGCCAGCTAACCCTCAGCCTGGCTATCTTGAATACTATCAGAGATTCGGTCATCATCGTTCACAGCCCGATCGGGTGCGGCGCCAACCTGGTGGCCCAGGCGGGGGTGTCCAAAGGATACCAGAAGCTGAGGGATCCGAATGCTTTCGGCCTGCGTTGGATCAATACCAATCTTGATGAAGTGGATGTGATCAATGGCGGGGAAGAGAAGCTCCGGTCGGCTATTTTGTACGCGGACCGGGAATACCGGCCCAGTGCCATTATTGTTATGAATAGCTGCGTTCCAGCCCTGATCGGCGATGATATCGACACGCTTATAGAGGAATTGCAGCAGCAGGTAGCGGCCAGAATCGTACCCGTGCATTGCGAGGGCTTCAAAACCAAGATACAGGCCACGGCCTATGACGCGGTTTATCACGGCATATTGAGGACCCTGGTGGGGATAGAAGAGGAGGAAGCAGATCCCGTCCTTATTGATGAGCTTGAGGAGTTAAAGAAAAGATACCGCATCAGCCGCACGGTCAATGTCCTCAATGTTTCATCCATGAGCCGCAGCGACGAGCAAGGATTGGTGAAGCTGCTGCAGTCGCTGGATCTCAACGTAAGGATACTGCCCTGCTATGCCCATCCCGATGACTTTGAGGACTCCTTCGAAGCAGCCCTGAATGTCAGCATATGCGCCACCCACGACGATTATTTTGTGGAGCATATGAAATCAAAATACGGGGTTCCCTTTATTTTGAGGACCATTCCCATCGGCATTGCCAACACCAATAAGTGGCTGCTGGATATAGCCCGGTTTTTCGGGATGGAGGAGCAGGCGCAAAAGTTGATCGACAGCGAGGTCCGGGAATTAAATCAGGCTTTGGCTCCTTATCGCCAGTTTCTGCAAGGCAAAACCGCTTTTCTGGGCGGCGGTGAAATCAGGATCATCACCACCGCGGAATTGCTCCACAGTCTGGGCATGGAGGTCCTGGGCCTGCGCGGCTTTCACTTTGACCGCTACGGGGAAGGCCTGTTGGAGGAGTTGATGGCGGAAATCCCGGAAAGCGAGAAAGCCATCATCAACATTGGAACCGGCCAGCCTTTCGAGCAGGCCAACCTTTTAGCCAGGTATAAACCGGATGTGTTTGTGGGCCATCCGGGGGGCAATGGCTGGGCCAATAAACAGGGTATACCGGTCTTCCCCTTGTTCGGTCAGGCCTACGATTATATGGGTTATGTGGGCGTTTACGAGGTGGCCCGCAGGCTCACGCGAACCCTTAAAAACACCAGTTACAGCCAGAACCTGGTTAAACATGTCAGGTTGCCCTATCGCCAGGACTGGTATGCCGAAGATCCTTTTGCCTATATAAAACAGGATCTGGCGCTGTAAACGGGGGAGTCCGGGAGAGTCTCCTTTCGGCAGGGAATTTACAAATAAGGAAGGTATTTCATGCTCAAATGGGTGCGCGAAGCAAACCAGCGTTTATTAAGCTATTATTTCATCATTCTGTTTTTTGTTTTATGGCAGGCGGCGCCGCTGGCGGGCTGGGCCAATCCGAAGTTTATTCCGCCTCTGTCCCGGGTGCTGGAGGAGGGATGGAAGCTTATTTTGAACGGGAAACTGCAGCTAGTCAGTTCAACCCGGACCGACTTGATAGAATTGAAAGTGCCCACGTATAAAA
>NZ_DIPG01000003.1:8085-19088 GCF_002426325.1 Syntrophomonas sp. UBA5494
TGGGTGGTGGCCGACAAAAAAGGATTCCTGGAAAAAGAAGGCATCAAGCTGGTTTATACCGGCGAACTGATTTCCAGTCAGATTCTTCCCTCCGTATTAAACGGAAATAATGATGTAGCCACCGCCCAGCCTAATTTGCTGGCCATTGCCAAAGCGGGCGGGGCTCAGGTGACGGCGGTGGCCAGAAACCAGGTGGAGCCGTCACCGGAAGTGGACCCCATATTTCGGCATATGAGGTGGTATGTAAGACCCGAAACCGGGATCAGATCCATCTCGGACCTGAAAAACTATAAAGCCGGGGAAAAGATCAAGACCAACGGGACCGTCAACAGCTGCAACCAGTTTCTTTTCAATACCCTGCTGGATAAGGACGGCGTACCCCGAGACAGGATCGAATGGGTTACCTTTACCAACGATATAGCAGTCATCCAGTCAACCAGTCAGGGCATTCTGGATGTGGCCCAGGTGCACCCGCCCTACTATAAATCGGCTGAGGACGCCGGCCTTATCTTAATCGCCGATTCCACCGATACGGATCTGGGAGAAGCGGCCGGGGCCAGCCTCTACTACTTCCGGAACGATTTTATCAAGAACAATCCGGAAACGGTTGAAAAGTTTGTCAAAGGAATCGTAGCCGCCCAGAGATGGAGCAACGAAAATCCGGAAGAAGCCATTCAGCTGACCGCGGAATGGATCAATGTCCCGGTTACGGGAGTGCATTATTTTGCCAGAAGCTCAGAAATCAAGGAAAGCGATATTACGCCCTGGCTCAAAGATCTGGAGAACAGCGGCGCGCTTAAACCGGGGCAGGTCAAAGCTACGGATCTCATAACCCGCCAATTCGAAAAAGTATCCCTGAATTAGAGGGGCCGCCCGGGAGAAAAAGCAGGTGCTGCCCTAACGCCTGACAGCGAGCGGACGATGTTCCTGATCATCGCCTCAGACAGTTGCAGGCGAATCGTTCAGGCATCATAAAGGCAGGCAGGGGGGAAGGAAAACTGGCCTTCCCTCCGCCCTCCCGCCTGCCATGGCAATGGGGAAGAGAACCCCCGCCTTCCGCTGCCCGGAGGCGGCTGGGAGCAAGTGAGGTCTTTATGGTGGAAAACGCTACGATAAAAATATACGGCATGACTTGCACGCTGTGCTCGGCGATCATAGAAGCCGGAGTGGAAAAACTGGCCGGCGTGGAAAAAGTCAATGTCAGTTATGCAGCGGAAAAAGCGGCCCTGCAATACGACCCGTCAGCCGTTGAACTGGGCGAAATCAAAAAAACCATTGAAAAATTAGGATTTTTCGTTGAAGAAGGCGAACTGGCCGATTCTGGCAGCGGGTTGGACCGCAGTACCCGAGAAAGAAATAAACTGAAAAAGCAGTTTATCGTCTCGGCCATTTTGAGTTCTCCCTTGCTGCTGGCTATGATTTTGGGGGGCTTGGGATTTTGCCATGATACTTTCGATCCTTACAACCAGACTGCCTGGGGTCTCTTTGTCGAGAGTTTAAGAGTAAAAACCGCCGGCCTTCATAAATGGGAGCTTCAACTGGCCCTGGCTACCCCGGTGCAATTTATTATGGGCTTTAATTTTTACAGGAATGCTTTCTACTCTGTAAAGCTGAGGAAGGCGACTATGGATGTGCTAGTAGTGCTGGGAACCACTGCCGCCTATTTCTACAGTCTTTATGTATCGCTTTTTGAGACAACGCTGTATTATTTCGGCATGAAAAATATATATTTTGAAGCTTCGGCGACGATTATAACCCTTATTCTGCTGGGGAATTATTTGGAGGCTCTGGCCCGGGGAAGAACCTCTACAGCCATACAAACCCTGATAGGGTTGAGGCCTAAAACCGCCAGAGTCATAAAGGGTGACAGTGAAATCGATATTCCCATCGATGAAGTGGCAGTCGGGGATATTATTATTGTCCGGCCGGGGGAAAAAATTCCGGTGGACGCCGTTGTGCTGGAGGGGTACTCCAGCGTGGATGAATCCATGCTGACCGGAGAGAGTGTTCCGGTGGACAAACAAGTTAATGATTTTGTCACCGGGGCTTCCATAAACAAGCATGGCGCCTTAAAAATAAAAGCTCTCAAGGTAGGCAATGAAACCGTTTTAGCCCACATCATCAAGCTGGTTGAAGACGCCCAGTCCAGTAAAGCGCCTATCCAAAGAATCGCCGACCAGGTAGCGGGGGTTTTTGTTCCGGTAGTTATTCTGGCTTCCCTGGCCACCTTCTGCATCTGGTTTTTCTTTATTTATAGCGCACAAGTATTCCTGATTGACAAGGCCATCGTAGCTGCCGTATCGGTTCTGGTCATATCCTGCCCCTGCGCTCTGGGCCTGGCCACCCCCACCGCCATCATGGTGGGAATGGGGAAGGGAGCCCAAAACGGGATCTTAATAAAAAACGGTGAAGTACTGGAGAATGTATGCAAAATAAATACGGTCCTGCTGGACAAAACAGGCACCATTACCACTGGTAAACTGGCGGTAAGTGATCTGCTTTTGATTGCCGGGGACGATGAGGAATTTAGTGAAAGCAGCATCTGGGAAATCGCTGCTATGGCGGAAAAAAAATCGGAGCATCCCCTAGGAACCGCCATATACCAAAAATATAAGCGCTTCTTCTCCCGGGAGGCCGCAGAGTCCCGGCGCTTTGAAGCTATTCCCGGTCAGGGCATTTATGCGCAGGGCCTGGGAAGGACCGTTTTAATCGGCACCCGGAAGTTGATGGAAGATCGCGGCGTAGCCATAGATCATGCCAAGAACCTGCTTATCCCTTTGCAAAATGCAGGCAAGACCTTCAGTTATGTGGCTGTCGACGGAAAACTGACCGCCATTATAGCCTTTACGGATGAAATTCGGGCCCATTCCCAGGAAGCGGTGGCCCGGATGAGCAAAATGGGGCTGGAAGTGTATATGCTGACCGGCGACAATACCCAAACCGCCATGGCCATCGCCGAGCGGGTGGGCATAAAAAATGTTCTGGCGGAAGTATTGCCGGATAAAAAGGCACAAGCCGTTGAAAGTCTTAAAAAACAGGGGAAAAAGGTGGCTATGGTCGGAGACGGGATCAACGACGCCCCGGCCCTGGCGGCGGCGGATATCGGCATAGCGGTGGGAACCGGAACGGATGTGGCCATTGAAACCGGCGATATTGTACTGTTAAAAGATGATTTAACGGCGGTTCCGGCTGCAATTCAACTGTCTTTTGCTACCATGCGCACCATCAAGCAGAACCTGTTTTGGGCGTTTATTTACAATATTATCGGCATCCCCATCGCCGCCGCCGGGTATTTGAATCCAGTCGTAGCCGCGGCCGCCATGGCCTTAAGCTCTATATCGGTGCTGTTAAACTCCCTGCGCCTCAAAGGTTTTAGATTGAATTGACGACCCTGCATTCAGCCGGGGTGACTTATGGAGGTGGTTTTATGTCTGACGAAATGGGCTATGAAGTAGAAAGCGGGCATGGCGGAGTCGATCCCCAACCGGGCGGCAGTTGGAGAATGGTGAGAAGGTTGTTGGCCGGGGTGGTGGTTCTGGCCGGGCTCTATTTTGTTTTGCAGCGCTGGCTTCATTTCGATCTCTGGCAGTTTTTGAAAGATTTGTATATGCTGAAATACTTTTCCCAGCTGGGGAAAGACGCCAGCTATGGCCTGTTGTTTGCATTGGGCGTACTGACCTCTTTTCACTGCATCGGCATGTGCGGCGGCATCACCCTTTCCCAGACCATTCGCTATAAACAAGATGATATACAGAAATCCTATGCCTGGCTGCTGCCCGCAGTGAAATACAACGGAGGAAGAGTCATCGCTTACACCCTGGTGGGAGCCGTGGTGGGCGGACTGGGGCAGGTGATCAGCTTTTCCGGCGTATGGAAAGGCATCATCCCCTTGCTGGGCGGCCTTTTTATGATTGTTATGGGGATTCATTTGCTGGATATTTTTCCTTTTTTACGCAGACTCACGATCCCCATGCCCAAATTCGCCGCCCGCAAGGTGCTGGCCAATCAAGATCACGGCCCCTTTTACATTGGCTTGCTGACCGGGCTCATGCCCTGCGGGCCTTTGCAGATTGTTCAATTATATGCTTTGAGTACGCGCAGTGTGGTTTTCGGTGCCCTGTCCATGTTCGTCTTTTCCCTGGGAACCGTCCCCTTGTTATTCTCCCTGGGCGCGGTCAATTCTTTGGTGAATAAAAACAGGATCAATGCCATCCTCAAAGCCAGTGCGGCACTGGTGGTGGTTCTGGGCCTGGTCATGGTGGGGAGGGGATTGTCCCTGTCAGGCGTTATGATACACCTACCCTCTATATTGCATTCGCAAAGCATCACGGTCGAGGGAGAAGCGGCTGTAGCCAGGATCGAGGGTCCTGTTCAAACTGTGACCATATCCCTGAAGCCAGACCGCTTTGTACCCCTGGTGGTGCAAAAAGGAATTCCGGTCCACTGGATCATTCAGGCGGACGCCGAAAATCTAAACGAATGCAATAAGGCCATTCATATTCCCAAGTTTGCCATCGACCGGGAATTTTCTCCGGGCCAGAACCTGGTGGAATTTACCCCCCTGGAAAGCGGGGAATTCGTTTATACTTGCTGGATGGGGATGATCAAAAGCAAAATCATAGTAGTGGACGACCTGGCAGTTGGTTTTTAAGGTTGCTGGCCGACAACCCCCTTTTTATTCACGCCGTATCAAAGGCAATGCAGCATTTTCCGCAAGGCGGAAACCATTCCGGCTTGCTTGAAATTCGACCAGGTGCTGGCGATAGCGATGGGGGATGAACTGGGCTTGCAGGCGGGGATTGCGCCGGGAATCGATGCTGATTTCAGTAAAATAAAGCTTCCAAAGCTCCTGGTAGCCGTCTTCTTCCGGCAGGAAGGATGCCGGGACAGTGTCTAAATCAATCAGATACCACCGGCGTTGCGGGTACGGCTTTTTTTCGGGGCTGGTTTGCCCGTCGTAAACAATGGCCCCATTTCTTTTTTGGTCGTGAATGACCCAGCGTTCGCCGGCCAGGCGTTCCGCGAAATGATCGGCGATCAGGGGAAGAATATCATGATCGGGAGCCAGGCTGGCGTATAAAAACTTACCCTGGTCGGCGAAACGCAGCAATCCTAAGAAACGGTGAACTTCCCGGGTGACCTGGCAGGCTATTTTATGCAACGGATGGACCTGGGGATGAGAATGGTAAAAATCTATTTTGGAACCCATGCGAAAGCCTAAACGGAGATAGTTTAGAATGATGTTCTCTTTGCCGGGGCAGGAGGAAAGGAAAGCATAATAGACCCGGGCCAAAGCAGCCTCCGATATTTTTTCCTCTATGGCCTTGTATACCCGGGCGGCATAATCGGGATTGCTGCACACCAGTCCGCTCTCGACCAACAGGGAGGGCTGGTAAGATTCCCGGGCATAGATGCCGTCCGCGGCTTCCTGGTAATAATGATAATAAATACAGGTCAAAAGGCCGTCAAAGCTGCCGTCGTATAAATAATCCACAGCCTTCCTCCTTTATGCAGAATAAAAATTAAAACAGGGTCAACTGCTGCGCCGATGGAGCCGGGGGAAGGATGCTGCGGCGAATTGTTAACGGATCAAAGGGCCGGCTGCCGGCATAAACCCCTTTGCAGGTGACGAAATGCCGGGCTCGCTTGTAAGCCACGCCCAGGGTTTTTAACTGGTCGGCGGAAAGGGCCGCCAGGCGCCGCTGGGTCAGGATGCGCCAGGCTGACTTGAGCCCGATGCCTGGAACCCGGAGCAATTCTTCGTAAGCAGCCCGGTTGATTTCCAGAGGGAAAAATTCCGGGTGGCGCAGCGCCCAGGCCATTTTGGGATCTATTTCGGTCTCCAGCTGAGGGTGGACCGGATCGACGATCTCCTCGACTTGAAAATGATAGTAGCGCAGCAGCCAGTCCGACTGGTAAAGGCGGTGCTCCCGCAAAAGCGGCGGGGCGGTGGCCAGGGCCGGCAGATGGGAGTCTTGATTGACCGGAACATAGGCCGAAAAATATACGCGCTTCAGGCCGAAAGCCCGGTACAGGGCCTGGGTAGTTTGCAGGATAGTCAGGTCGCTGTCCTGGCTGGCCCCGACAATCATCTGGGTGGATTGACCGGCGGGTGCAAATCTGGGAGCATGACGAAATCGTTTGCGCTCCTCCTTATGGATCAGGATTTGATCCCGGACCTGCTGCATGGGCGTATAGAGCATAGGGAGGGACTTTTGCGGTGCCAGGAGGCGCAGGCTTTGTTCGCTGGGCTGTTCTATATTGACGCTCATGCGGTCGGCCAGCAGTCCGGCCTGCTGGATCAGGACCGGGTCGGCGCCGGGGATGATTTTTACATGGATATAACCGTGAAATTCATATTCCTGGCGGAGCAAGGTCAGGATCCGGACCATCTTTTCCATGGTATGGTGGGGTGAAACCTCCACCGCCGCGCTGAGAAACAGGCCTTCGATATAATTGCGCCGGTAGAACTGAAGGGTCAGATCGGCAATTTCCCGGGCGGTAAAGCTGGCCCGGGGTATGTTGTTGGAGCGGCGGTTCACGCAGTAACGGCAGTCGTAAATGCAGTCATTGCTGACCAGGACCTTCAATAAAGAAATGCAGCGCCCGTCGTCGGACCAGGAATGGCAGATGCCGAAGGATTTGGCGTTGCCTATTCCGCCTTCATTTTTCCGGGACACCCCGCTGGAAGCGCAGGCAACATCGTACCTGGCGGCGCCGGTTAAAATGGCCAGCTTGGCCATGGTATCCATATGACTCACCCCACAAGACATTTTTTACGTTTAGCTTTGGGCCGGATATCTTGCCCCGGGCATAAGCAGAGGCAAAGCCTTCAAGAACATATGTTCTTGAAGATGATTTCAGTATACCATATAAAACGACTTAAGCAAACATATGTTCTAATCATCCTCAAAGGAGAAAATTATGACAGCCGCATTTCAAACAAATACAGCCGTTTGCCGCTCATTGACAGAGGCTTTTAAATTCTATATACTCAAAGACGAGTAAACATACATAAATACTAGGCATTAACCGGGGAGCGGTTCTGAATATCGCAGTAAAGACAGGCAAGGTTCTTTATTTTCGTCTGCAAGGCAGGAGTTTAAGCAATTCCCGCTAATAGAAATAATACCAGGGATGTCATAAGGCATCACAGAAAATCGGAGAGGGGAAAGGATATGCTGATCCGGCATTTGCGAGACTATCAATGGGAAAACATTGCGGTTCTTCCTTATAAGGAGGAAGGCCATCATTATAAACGCATCACGAAGCAGATTCTATCTGAAGAGCTGGCGGATATTCCCTGTCAACTACGCTATTTTGAAATTGCCCCGGAAGGATATTCCACATTAGAACATCATGAACATGCCCATCTGGTCATCATTTTTAGAGGAGCAGGGGAGGCCCTTGTAGGCGACAAGGTTTTTCCCGTGCAGGAAAAAGACGTCATAACCATCCCGGCTCATACCTGGCACCAATTTCGGGCCAGCCAAGGGACGCCTTTTGGCTTTCTTTGCCTGGTCAACGTTGAGCGCGACAAGCCGGTTCTGCCGTCGCCGGAAGATATGGAACGCTTGCGCCGGGACCCTGATGTAGCCGCATTTATAAGGAGTTGAATTTAGTGAAGCCAGAGCGCAGTTTCGGGTTTGATACGCGTATGGTGCATGCCGGCCACAAATGGGCTAGAGTTAGCCTTTATCCATATTGTCCCGGCCACATTAAATTCCAGCGGAGGCATTGATTATGGAAAGATTCTCTATCGTATATCGTTTGACGGGAAGCGAAACCGATGCCTATAGCAAGGCCGAAGATATCTGCCTGGAGCAGACCGTGGAATTCCCGGGGGAATTGGTGCCCGAGGGGGTTATCCGGGAGCATATCGTGGGACGGATAGAAGATTTCCAACCGGAGGCAGCGGACAGCTACAGAGTCACGGTCAGCTTTGCGATAGAAACCGCCGCCCGGGAACTGACCCAGCTTTTAAACGTGATCTTTGGCAACATCAGCATCAAGCCCGGTTATCGGGTAGAAGAAATCAGATTGCCCGAATCCATAACTAAAGCTTACCGGGGACCCAGATTCGGCAAGAGGGGATTGAGAGAGCGGTTGAATGTGGCTGAGCGTCCTTTGCTTTTTTCGGCTCTCAAGCCCATGGGGCTGTCTGCTGAGGACTTGGCCCGCCTGGCCTATCAGCTGGCCCTGGGAGGGATAGACATCATCAAAGACGACCACGGCCTCACCAACCAGGACTATGCCCCTTTTCACGAAAGAGTTCAACTCTGTGCCCGAGCCGTAGAACGCGCCAACCGGGAAACCGGACAACAGTGTATCTATGTAGCCAACGTTACCGCACCTTATGGTGAAGTGGCTCAACGCGCCAGCTTTGCCCGGGACTGCGGCGCCGGGGGGCTGTTGGTCGCACCCGGCCTGGTGGGATTTGACACCATGCGCAGCCTGGCGGAGGATGACAGACTGGGTCTGCCTATTTTCAGTCATCCCGCTCTGCTGGGAAGCTATGTTTTAAGTCTGCAGCATGGCCTCTCTCATTTCGCTTTATTCGGACAAATCACACGCCTGGCCGGAGCCGACGGAAGCATCTATCCCAATTTTGGCGGACGTTTTTCTTTCAGCCGGGAAGAGTGCAGAAACATTGTTCAGGGAACTTCGGTTTCCATGGGGCATCTGAAAACAATTTTTCCCTGTCCCGGCGGAGGGATGAGCATCGGCAGCATACCCGACATGATCCGGGTATATGGCTCAGATGTTATTTTCCTGGTAGGCGGAGGACTGTTCAAACACGGACCCGATATCGTGGAGAACTGCAGGTATTTTCGCAGCCTGGTGGAGGGAGTTTCCTGATGCCCTGTCAAGCTGCGAAATGTCTGACTCGATAATCCACACCGATAGGGAGCTTGATAAATATCCGGGCTGGATATTCTCGGATTCCTTATAATCCCAGTAGTTTTCGCAGCGCGGATTCGGGCCAATGGCTGTTTGGAAAAACTTCAGAATATGCGTTTTCTTTGCTGAAAATCAAGGAAGGTATATCTGTGTTGTCATAAACCAGAATCTTGTCGCATACATGAATCAGTTGCGGCAGAAGAGCCAGCGCACGATGATAGCGCGCCCGGATTTTGTCCTCCGGCACATTATGACCGCCGGCTGCATAACGCGCCCTGACCCGGGCAACATTTATATTTTCGTCGCAAGTCAGGATATAAACACATTGTATTTCATATCCGAGTGCTTTGGCTTTTTGTAATAATAATAGATTTCTTTCAGTGGATAGAACTGTTTCAAATGAAAAATCGACACCGCTGTTGAGAAGTTTATTGCGCAGCGACTCAGCATGCTGGGCGGCTTCAAGGTCGGTTATATCGTACTCCTTTTTCAGATCGTCTGCGTTGATATAGGTTCCAAAGACCGGAAGCCCGCGCGTTACTGTGGTCTTCCCCGAACCGTTCGGTCCCGCGAAAGCCAGTACGGCAGGTTTGCGCGAGTTGTCAGCCATTGACATATTCCCGCGTCCCATTGGCAAATTCTAAATATGCCCGCTTTGTATCTGTGTCATATCGCGCCACCGGTAATCCTTTTCGCTGATTCTCCGCGACCTCGCTCTGGACGGCAGTTTTAAACGCGTTTGTGATGTCGCCCGAAGAGTAGCCGGAACCGAAACCGGAGTTTTTTACACTGATGGGAAAAGGAATGGCTGCTTCATCGACCGCCTTGCGCAGAAAAATGTTGAGCGCTGTGCTCATATTCATACCCAAGCGGTCAAACAAGCTTTCGGCACGTTCTTTCAGGTCTTTGTCAACACGGATTGTCACCCGCACGTCGTTTTGGGCTTTCATAGCCGTTGTCTCCTTTCAGTGCTTTACATCCATATATATTATACGCGGCGCAAGGGAAAAAGTCGACCGATACACATCCATTGTATGTACAATGTCTGTCTATTATACTTGTATATGCCGCTAAACAATGTCAATCAGCGTCACGGGCAATGCACAGTGCTTTTCATTGATGTTAGCGGTTTTAATAGAAAGTGGTAGCGGACGACGAAGAAAACGGCGTTGACATACGTAAGTAAACGCTATATACTCAGGTATATAAGTAAACATATTTATTTACTTGCATATAATTGCTTTTATTTAAGGTTGACCGGAAAAACTGGAGGCTTGGTTGCATTTTCAATATGCAGACCGGTCTTTTTTTGTCATTGTAAGGGAGTTTAGCGTCTCCATATCGCCTTAAGAATTATACTCCGGGAGAAGAACAATGAATGAATGCAAAATAACTTTTGACGTAGATGATGAAGTTCTCGCGTTGGGGCTGACGGTGGCAGCCATTGTTGTACAGGGAATCGATAACCAGAAAAGCACGCCCGAGTTCGATGCATTTTTTGAGCGGGAGACCAGGCAGGTGCTGCAGGATTTATCCCTTGAAAATATCAAAAGAGATCCTTTGCTGCAGGGCTTTCGCCAGCTGCATGAACGGGCCGGATGCTCCAACCGAAAAACGATTGCTGCCTCCGAGAACCTGCTGAAGTTTCTGTTGAAGACCGGACATTTGCCGCGCGTGAATTTGCTGGTTGATATTTACAATTTAGTATCATTGACCAGCCGTCTGGCGCTGGGGGCCCATGATGTCAGATCTATTGGCGGAAATGTCCGCCTCAGAATGACAAACGGTCAGGAGAGTTTTTGGCCTATCGGCAGCCGGGAGCCTGCTTTGGTCAAACCCGGCGAGTATGCTTATATTGACGATAATAACGATATTATCTGCAGACTTGAAGTTCGACAGGTGGAAAAAACCAAAGTAACCTTGCATACGAAGGAATGCTTCTATATCATACAAGGAAACCCGGCGGTCACTTCTGATGACCTGAAAGCTGCCACCGAGAACCTGATAGAACTGACCCGCAGGTTCTGCGGCGGAGAAGAACGCATTCTTTATAAGCCCTGGTAGTTTATGGGCATGAGGGCACGGCGCCGGCCTTGGGGATT
>NZ_DIPG01000021.1:0-4069 GCF_002426325.1 Syntrophomonas sp. UBA5494
GCTTAACGAAGCTTGTAAAACAACTCCCAATCTTCCCCATAGCTTAAGGTTCTGAGTAAGCATCTCTCTTCTTCTGCAGCCTGAGTCAATATTTCTTCCGGCAGGGTCTGGGTCTCTTCTAAATAAATCTTCTTTAACACTTCAAAATACTCCGGGCGGGTGTCAGGGTCGCGGAGCGTCAAGCCTTGAGATTGCAGACGCTCGGCAATACGTTGATTGAGGCTTATTTCGTAGTCTTCCAACAGCTCAAAAAACTGCCGCCACGGCCGCAGGTCTTCTTCCTGCTGCCACCCGATGCCGGGGCATACAAAATGCCGGCAGACCGATTCCCGGTTCTCCTGTTCCAGGACGCAACCGCCCTCAAGCTGATGAAAGCGGCAGCGATAGCTGTCTCCATCGATTGCATTGTTGACCGTGACCGAAGCGTCTAATATGGTAAGGTGGGGCTGACTAAAGATTAAATCCACCAAATCCGGTCGGTGCAGGGCCAGATAGGCCAGATCGGTGCTGTAGAATACCGGGGAGTAGTGGCCGCAGCAGCCTTTATCATCCTGGCGCGGGCACTCCCGGCACAGATCCACTTCAATATAACTGCGTAAGCCGTGATTAAGAAATCGTAAACGGATTTCTTGAACTGCCTTCATTGCTGACTGACCCCATTCTGATTAGTATTTTCATTATAGGTTTTTTGCCCTTAAGGGAAAAGGCTTTATTGTTTCCGGCTGGGCATGTTTGCTTTTTATAGTAAATTACAAACCGCCGCTTCCCATACCATCCATACCTCTGTATCTAGCGCCGTCAAACCCCGGTCGGTTTCACAGCTTTGGAGTCGTTATGTTATGATATACAAAACAGGCGAGTTGAAAGGAGGTAAGGTATGTCTGTTCTTCAATGGGTTTTGGTCGCTCTGGTCTGCGGCATCATTGAACTGGCTTCTGCGGGATTATGGTTTCTATGGTTGGCCCTGGCGGCATTATTGACTTCCCTGGGCGTAAAAACGGGATTGCTGGCTTCTCTGCAGGCGCAGTTATTAGTCTTTGCAGTGATTACTATGGCTTTTATTGTTTTTACCAGGCCTTTGGCCTTAAAGTTTCTGGAAACCAAGGACACCCCCAGTAATGTGAACGCCCTCATAGGTCAGCATGGCATAGTAACCCAGGAGATTTCCCCCATACATTACGGGCAGGCCAAGGTAAACGGCGAGATTTGGACAGCGACCGCCGAGGAAGACATTGATGTTGATATACGAATTCGGGTAATTGGCATACAAGGGGTAAAGCTGATAGTGGAGAAAGCCCCGCAAGAATAATTGCCCCGGTTTCTAAGAGTTGAAAGGAGTGTATTTTTTGCTAGGCGTATTTGTTAATTTTATTGTGGTAGTGTTCGTGGTGGGGATGCTGTTTTCCTCTATCCGCATTATCCGCCAGTCGTCGGTTGGCATCGTGGAGCGTTTGGGGAAATTTCATAAGAAGGCCGAGCAGGGCATTAACGTGATCATACCCCTGATTGACAGTTTTCGCGCCAAGGTGGATCTGCGCGAACAGGTGGTGGATTTTCCGCCTCAGCCGGTCATCACCAAGGATAATGTCACCATGATGATCGATACCGTAATCTATTATCAGGTTACCGATCCTTTCAGTTATGTCTACGAAATCGCCAATCCAATCATGGCCATTGAGAATCTGACTGCCACCACCCTGAGAAATATCGTGGGTGACCTGGAGCTGGACCAGACCTTGACCTCACGGGATATTGTCAATACCAAGCTCAGGGCTATTCTGGATGAAGCCACCGACAAGTGGGGCATAAAGGTGAACCGGGTGGAATTGAGGAATATCCTGCCCCCCCAGGACATTCAGACGGCTATGGAAAAACAGATGCGCGCCGAGCGTGAGAAGCGCGAGGCCATACTGCGCGCCGAAGGCCAGAAAACTGCGGCCATCCTCGAAGCGGAAGGTCTGAAGCAAGCCGCCATCTTAAAGGCTGAGGCAGTGCGGGAAGCGGCCATCAGGGAGGCCGAAGGACACCGCCAGGCCAAAATCCTCAATGCTGAAGGTGAGGCCCAGGCCATACTCAGCGTGCAAAGGGCCTTTGCCGATAGTCTGGTGATGCTGCGCGAATCCGCCCCCGATCAAAAGGTGCTGTCCCTGAAATCATTGGAGACCTTGAAGAGCATGGCTGAAGGCCAAGCTACCAAATTGATCATACCTGGAGATCTGGCCGGATTGGCCGGGGTTTTTGCGGCCCTGAAGGAGAGCGGAGCAAAGGCGGCGGAGTAGACCGGCTCAAGGGAACGGTACAGCATAAACCGGACCTCTGAAGCAGTTTGCATTTTTTAAGCATGACAGGTATCATTTACCTTAGATTGTTGGGTGTAAGCCTCAAGGATAGGGATATTGAGTGCAGCCAGCCCTGACAGGGAGAGATGCAGCTTGTATGTAAGCAAAAAGCTGGCGGTCATAGGCGGGACATTTGATCCCGTGCATTACGGGCACTTGATTGCAGCAGAGCATGCCCGGGTTGAATTGGGCATCGATAAAGTCATTTTTATCCCCACCGGCAGGCCGCCGCATAAAGCTAACGAAACGGTGACCGATTGGGAGCACCGCTGCAAAATGCTGCAGTTGGCCCTGGAAGATAACCCGGCTTTTGAGCTTTCGGCCCTGGAAGGGCCTCAGCGCGGCATTTCTTATACCATTGACACCATCCGCAGGCTGCGGAGCATAAATCCCGATAGCACAATCTATTTCATGATGGGCAATGATGCCTTATTGACCATCGACACCTGGAAAGATTACCGTCAATTAATAGAATTATGCTATTTTGTGGTGGTTACCCGGCCCAATTATACTATTGAACGCAGCCACCCGGTTTTGGCTGCTTTGCCGGATGATTGGTGGCAGCAGATGAAGCAGGTGGAGATACCCGGCATGGATATTTCCTCCACCGATATCCGCAGGCGGGTAGCCGGGGGAAAGACGATCAAATATCTCTTGCCCAATGCGGTTGAAAAATACATTTTGCAAAACAACCTCTATCGAGGGGGAATGACATCGTGATCGGCCCCAAGGAAGCATTAGAGATCATTCGCTTCAAATTGTCCCGGAGCCGTTTCAAACATTCAGTACTTGTCGCCAATACAGCCAGGGAGATGGCAGTCCAGTACGGATTTGACGAAGAGCAGGCTTATTTGACCGGTTTGTTGCATGACTATGCCAAGGGCATCTCCGGTCAGGAATTGATAGAACTGGCTGAGGACTACGGTATCGAATTGGCCCCTATTGACCGGGAGGTCCCCGATCTCCTGCACGGCCCGGTGGGGGCCTGCCTCCTGGCCGATGAACTTGATATCGATGATCAGGACTTGCTGCATGCGGTGAGTGCTCACACCCTGGGTTGTTTGGATATGAATGGCCTGGACAAGATCATTTACCTGGCAGACATGATTGAACCGGGGCGAGACTATCCCGGCATGGAGAGGCTGCGCTGCCTGGCTTTGCGCAACCTGGATTACGGCATGTTGCTGGGATTGGAAACTACCATTAAGAATTGCATTGAGCGGGGGCGCCTCTTGCATCCCCGTACCGTCGAGGTAAGAAATCAATATTTGCGCTTGTTTGGAAATATGATGGATCTGGCATGAGTTTTGACAATAACAAGGAGGATTGTGATTGCTGACAATGGAACAAATGGTGCAACAGATTGCTGAAGCCTGCTGGGAAGAGAAGGCTCTGGATGTAGTGGTTCTGGATGTAAACCACCTTACTGTTATCGCTGATTACTTCGTGATTGCGGCAGGGCGGAATATCCTGCAGGTAAAAAGCATCGCTGAACACGTAGAAGACAGACTTGATCAAGCGGGGATAAAGCCATTGCGCCGCGAAGGCCACAAAGAAGGGATATGGGTGGTTTTGGATTATGGTTCTATACTATTCCATGTCTTCCGCCAGGAGGAACGGGAGTATTACGACCTGGAAAACCTGTGGGGCGACGCGCGGGAGGTTAGCCTGGAGCGGGTAGAATCATAATTTCTCCCGACGATAGCACCATATAAAGGAAATAGAGGCCG
>NZ_DIPG01000045.1:0-17132 GCF_002426325.1 Syntrophomonas sp. UBA5494
GCCGGCTGTAAAAGAATAAACGGTACACTCAGCAGGGAACTCCACAGTCCCCTTTGGGTAAGGTTTTTCAAAACGACACCCCTTCCTTCAAAGTAATACTGAACAACATTGTAAATCAGATGATCACTCTTATCAAACAACGACTTTCTCTCTGCTATTTACTCCCCTCCTCCAGCGAACCATCATAACAGGCTGCCCCAATAACAGTAATACCCTTGGCCCATTTGGCTGTGAATAATGCAAATAGGTAAGGGTTGCGAAAATTGTTATAAATAAACAGGCATACAGTATTTCTATACTATTATTTTAGCCCAAAAGTTCAAACATCAGTATGGGCCGATACTGGGATGCAGGAAATGGTGTTGAGCAATCACCCTAAAAGGGGTGGCTATCTTGTAGAATATCGCCGAATTTCGGGGTTATACTTGACTTGTACGGCTTACAGTGTAAAATTATAGTGCCGGAGGATTTTTTAGCCGGCTTTTTCTGATTATATAAGGAGGATGATATCAATGCAGTACGATATAGGCTCACTTTTCTGGTTGGTATTTTTGCTGATGGCCTTCCTTCCGGTTCTCAAACAACGCCGCATTCTATCATCCCGGCTGGCCTTCCTGCGCCGTATCGAGATGGAACGCCAAAGCAGAGTCATCACCTTGATACATCGTCAGGAGTCGCTCAGTTTTTTAGGCATTCCGTTGAGGCGCTTTATCGATATGGAGGACTCGGAGAAGGTTTTGCGCGCGATTCGACTGACACCGGACGATATGCCCATCGACATCATCCTGCACACCCCGGGCGGAATAGCCCTGGCGGCCGAACAGATAGCCCGGGCCTTGAGAAAACACCCTGCCAAGGTCACCGCAATCATTCCTCATTACGCTATGTCCGGCGGCACCTTGATAGCCCTGGCGGCTGACGAAATCCTGCTTGATGAAAACGCGGTTCTAGGCCCGATAGATCCGCAGATCGGGCAGTTTCCGGCCAGCTCGATCATCCGGGTTTTACGCGAGAAGCCGGTTAAAGACATAGATGATGAAACCATCATACTCGCGGATGTAGCGGAAAAGGCTACTGCACAGATCTTTGAGACCGCTGTGGAAGTTATGACGCCGCGTTTGGATGAAGATGCGGCAAGAAATCTGGCCCAGATCCTGAGCGAAGGGCGTTGGACCCATGATTTCGCTCTGGTCTGCTCTACCCTGTCCCAACTGGGACTGCCGGTAAACTGCAATCTGCCCGATTACATCTACGAGCTGATGGATCTCTTTCCCCAGCCGGCCCGCCAAATGCCCTCGGTTGAATATGTACCGGTGCCTTATCGCCGCCCCTCCAGGGGGTGAAGGCCGGATTTGTGCCGTTGCCTGATAAAATCAATTTCGGATAACCCCGCCGCTGTTTATGCGCATCCTTACCTAACCATTTAGCCGGAGGACAGCTTGATGTGTTAAAATGGTAAAAAATAAATAGGGTCGGGGGGTTTTTAGATGGACAAAAGAGTTGCCTCCACTGTTGCAGATAAGTTTCAAGCCTTTCTGGACAATTTGGCCGTTGAACACACGGAATTTATTATGGAAACCTTTCGCACTATAACCAGGCAGTTGAACCAGACTTATTACGGCAACAGATCCGAACTGAGATACGCCCGCTTTATCGGTTCGTATGGCAGAGGTACCGCCATCAAGGGCGTAGCCAATATCAATATTTTATACGAAATGCCTCAGCGGGTGCAAAAGCGCCTCGAAGTCTGGCAGCAAAAAGCGCCCCGGGTACTGATCAAGGAAGTGCGGGACCTGATAGAAGACGCCTTTCCCATGGTGAAGCTATCTGACCAGTGCCATATCATCATACCCTCTCTGCACAATCTGCAGTTTGAAATCATACCTGCGTTTCCCGGTTTAAAGAAAAGTTATATTTATCCTGACCTGAACAATATGACCGGCTGGTCAACTTTTAATCCGCTTCGGGAAATTGAAGTCATTGAAGATTCGAATTTTCGATATACCGGTAAAACCAAACACCTGGCCAGAATGATGAGAGCCTGGAGAGCTGCCCGCAATGTGCCGATTTCCGGAATGCTCCTGGATACCCTGGTGGTCAGCTTCATGGATGAATGGGAGAATAATGATACAGCTTTCGGATATTACGGTATTATGGGGCGGGACTTTCTGGAATACCTGGCCGGCCGCAGAAAAAACCAGGCAATATACTATGCGCAGGGCAGCAACCGGGAATTACCCTCTACAGAGGATTTTGGCGCCTACGCCAATGATGATTTTAAGCTTGCCTCCCAGGCGGTTGAGCATGAATTGAATGAGAATTATTATGAGGCCAATCGGCTGTGGCTGCAGGTGTATGGTCCATTATTTCCAGTGATGCTGTAGGCCGTCCCGTCGCCTGTGACAACAGGAACGGATTGGTGTTAAGCATATCATTGCCGAGCAAAATGGATATTAGTCTAGAAGGAGGTAGATGGTATGGAGTTTTATGAAGTGATTCGAAACCGCAGAGCGGTGCGCAAGTACAAACCCGATAGGGTCCCTGAAGACATTGTCTACAGAATCCTTGATGCCGCCAACTGGGCCCCTTCGGGAATGAATACGCAATCATGGGAGTTCGTGGTAGTCAGCGGAACCAAACTCAAATCCATGGGCGAAAGTCTGGCCCGCATTTATGAACCCATGGCGGCTAAAATGGAAGCGGACAAACGCGAGGCCTATTTAAACAACGTACGTAATTTTTTCGGGGCGCCTTTGGTTATCATAGCTCTGGCTCCGGTTCAGAAAAAAGATGTGATGCGCAAAATGCACCTGGAGGGGGTATGTGCGGCCTTTGAAAACCTGTTGCTGGCAGCCTGTGCCGAAGGATTAGGAAGTTGCTGGATGACTGGACCCTTGCAGGAGGAGGCCTTTTTGCGCGAGCTGCTTTCCATCGGAGAGGACAAAGAGATCGTTGCGGTTACACCCATAGGGTACCCGGAATATATACCCAAAGCCCCACCCCGCCTGGACCCGGAATTGAAGCAAAAGGTAACCTGGTTCAGATAAGCCTGAATTAGAACAGAGGTAACCGGGGACGGTGACAAATAGGGACGGTCCGATACCACTGAAAGCATAGTCTTTTAAACTGTTATTGCATATTTTCTGATCCAATCTGATCGGTTAATCAATAATCGGCGCTGCAGCAACTGCCCAAATGATTATTCAGGTCTTGTAAAGCGGATACCAGCTTGGTTATCCGCTTTAAATTATGTGCCAGAGCTGTTAGTTTGGCCTGAATGCGGATGCTTCATAGACCGTAGCCTTTGCCCGATTCATGGATTCTTTTTAATTCTGCGTTCTTAGGTTCAATCTTGGTCCGCTTGCGGAATTCATTAAGGAATTCCGGGATTTTCGCCCTTGGGCTGTATTTATATAACTCACAGCTCCGCCGCCTATGCCTCCGGCAACAACACTGACCGGGTTGTGTGCAGAGTGGTTTTGGGCGCCATCTATGTCCTTCTATTGGCCTTTTTTCGAATCGATGATCAGCTTCATGGTCTGCCGGGCGATGTCAAGAGTTTGTTTGGCCTGGTCTTCCGTCAAGACCCCTTCAGCCAGGGCCTGGTTCAAAGATTGTCTGAGTTCTTCGGCCAATTTGTCCATGTCGTACACAGTTTTTATTTCCTCCGGGTCGATCTCCATTTTTACTTCTATCTGGTCACGGCCGAGCAAATAGTCTGTAGTCACTTCATACAAATCAGCCAACCGGGCTAACAAAGAGGTGTCCGGGTCCCGGTCTCCCCGTTCGTAGTTGGATAAAGATTGGCTGGTAATCCCCAATATCTTTGCCACGTAGGTTTGCTTCCAACCTTTTTCCTCTCGAGCTGATCGCAGTCTTTCTCCTAAGCTCATCCGCCTCACTCCTCGCACCTAGTTTACCAAATTTAAACGCAGAGAATAAATCTTTAAACTAAATGTGTTGACGGCTTCCATATTCTCCCTTATACTAAGACCATCCTTAAACGTTTTGTTTCATGGGAGTGAAAACATGGGGAAGAGGGAATGGCTGAGAATTGGGCAGAACATTGCAAGAATCCGAAAAAGCAAAGGCGTAACCCTGGAATGGGTGGCCGGTAAAATGGGGCGAACACCCCAATGGCTGAGCAACATAGAGAGAAATAGACGATCGATTGAATCCACCGACTTGTATAAAATATCACAGATTCTGGGCGTTGATATTGAGAATTTCTTTAAGGACAATTGAACAGTCCGTTTAATTTTGCACAATAAACCCCAGGTTTTAAAAATACGGGAGGTACCAACAAGATGCCGGAACTCCGACCAGGGACGACGCACAGGCCTGAAAAACCGGATTCAAACCCTGCGCATAAACTGAAAAAAGTCTTGGCCAAAATCATGACTTTGTTCACGCCCATTAAGTTTCATCTCAAACCGCGGGAAAAACCGCCTGAAGATCGCCACGACCAAGACGGCCAAGAAACGATGGGGATGACAGTAAATATTAATATCCTTGGCGTTTGCCAGCCGGAGAAGCTCGCCCAAGGCATGTGCCCATGCTGTAAAAGCATGATCGAGTTGTGGCTTTTGCCTCAGGGGGTTGAAATAACATTGCCGGGGCAGGAATATGATGTCGAAACTCCCTCCAAATAATCTGATGCCATCGGAATATCAGGTAAAATGTTTAACCCCCCAACTGATTCATGAAGAAGGACTGGTAAGCGGCGATGCAGAGGAACAGCAAAACCACTGGGTACTGAGTAGCCAAAGCCGCCATTTGACATTATGGTACAATTCATTTGCCTCAAGCCCGGCTGGATGATATTGTATAATTATAATTGTTTGTATTTTTGATATAAGAAGGGAGGACTTGACGTGAAAGGAGATCCCAAGCTTATCGAAGCCTTGAATTCACTGCTGGCCGACGAACTGACCGCAATCAACCAGTACATCGTCCATTCTGAAATGTGTGCGAGTTGGGGCTATGGTAAACTGCATGATCAATTTGAAAAGCGGGCTATTACTGAAATGAAACATGCCGAGACCTTGATTTCGAGAATACTTTTCCTCGAAGGCGTGCCCATCGTGAGTCAGCTCAAAGATATCCATATCGGCAGTGAGATTCCCAAACAGCTCGAAAACGACCGTCTGGCAGAAGCAGGAGCCATTGCGGCTTATAATCAGGCCATAAAGTTGGCGGGAGACGTAAATGATTACGCCACTCGGGAAATACTGCAACAAATCCTAAACGATGAAGACCGCCATATAGATGAAATCGAAGAGCTTCAGGAACAGGTCGGTCATATGACGCTGCCTGTTTTCCTATCCACCCAGGTCGGATAATAAGGAAGAGGCGCCGGGTGAAACCTCCTATAGTGAAGGTCGTCAACTCCGGTTTTCATTAGATTTCCATATGATTGCGTAACTGAGCGGCAAAACCGCTCAGCTCAGATCGTCGACAAAAACGAATAACTGCGTTGCTCAATAGGTCCGCTCAATCAACGTACTATTTGTACGCCTCAATCGCGGGCCTATTGCGCGTCTTGTTCTTCACTTCCGTCGCTCGCTCTGCTTTTTTACGTGCACCGCGTGCCCAGCCAAGCAGAGAAAACTATCCTCTACCGCCCCGCTCTAAAATACCAGCTAAACGATCTGGTCCAGGCCTATGACTTTATTTAAGCGTTTATCCGGTTTTAGCGATATGATTCGGAGCATAATTAACGGTCATGGCCTTATAGCCGCTAGTGATTGCGATTAGGGCATTTTCTGTAGCTGCTCTCTCCCTGCTGGAGCCGGAGGCATGACCACAGTGGTCCTGGACAGTCCTTTTTGTCACCGTCCCTGCTTGCCTGGCTCAACCGATCATGACTTCTTCCTCGGCGTAGCGAATATCAACCTGCCGTTCTTTTTGAGCAAATGCCACCGCCAGAGTCAAGGGCCCCACCCTGCCAACAAACATGGTAAGAATGATCATTAGCCTGCCCAGAGTGTTCAACTCCGGAGTGTAGTTCAATGACAGCCCCACCGTAGCAAAGGCGGAAACCACCTCAAAAACGATTTTGTTCAGGCTATCGGCTCCTTGTATAAAGGTAAGCAGCAGAATGCTGGCACAGACATAAAAACCGGACATGGCGATAATAGCCAGAGCCCGGATAACGTCCTGCTGAGGAATGCGCCTTCTGAAGATTTCGACATCCTTTTTACCCTGCATCTGGCTGAGTATGGCCGCCCAAACCACGGTAAAAGTCACGGTTTTCATCCCGCCTGCGGTGGAGCCCGGAGAACCGCCGATGAACATCAAGAGGATCATTAAGAACTGGGTGCCTTGAAAAAGGGTGGTGATATCCATAGTCACAAAACCGGCGGTGCGGGTTACGGAGTGAAAGTAGGCGGTCAACACCTTGCCGGGGAAAGATAATTCCTGCAAAGCATGATTGTATTCTGCCACCAATATGAAGAGAGTTCCCAGGAGCAGCAACACTGCAGTGGTGGAGAGCACGATCTTGCTGTGCAGGGAGAAGCGACCGCGGCTTCTAAAGCTGATGATTTCAGCGATGACTACAAAACCCAGTCCTCCCGCAATGATGAGGATGGAAATAACCAAATTTGTCAGGGCGTCGGTTCTGAAGCCGGACAAACTGGCAAAATTGCCGAACAAATCAAAGCCGCCGTTGTTAAACGCGGAAATGGAGTGGAACAATCCGAAATAAAGCGCCTTGGTAAAGCCCATTTGAGGGATCCAATGCAAAGTCAAAAGCAAAGCTCCGGCCAGCTCAATCCCCAGGCTAAAAATAATCAGATAGCGGAAAAGGCTGACTATTCCTCCCGGCGAAGATTTGTTAATGGCGGCTTGCATGAACATTCGCTGCCGCAAGGCGATGCGTTTCCCAAACAAGAGCGCATAAAAGGTAGCCATGGCCATAATGCTCAAACCGCCTAACTGCATCAAAAGCATGATGACAACCTGCCCAAAAAAACTCCAGTAAGTAGCGGTGTCTTCCACTATCAAACCGGTGACACAGACCGCCGAAGTAGCGGTAAAGACGGCTGTCAGCCCATCGCTTTCACCGTTGGCCGTGGCCCAGGGGGTGGCTAATAGCAGGCTGCCCAGTATTATTAGCAGAATGAAACCGCCTGCTACCACCTGCGGCGGACTCAAACGAAAACTGCCCATCCATATCCTCCGAACTATTACTGCTAAAGATCGCTGAGTTTATCGAGATAAATGTTTTTACCTAGAACCACCAGGATATCGTTGGCAAGGACGGTCTGGTTGGAGGTGGGATTAACAATGATCTCTTCCCCGCGTTTAATGGCGATAATATTAACATTATGCTTTTCCCGGATATTGCTCTCCTGGAGGGTCTTACCGACAAACAAAGCAGGGGTAATGATCTCCAGAATACTGTATTCACTGGACAGGTTAATATGATCAAGTACGCTTTTGGTCAAGAGTGACTGGGCCACCCGAATCGCCATGTCCCGCTCCGGATAGACGACCAGGTCGGTGCCGATCTTTTCGAGTACCCGGCCATGCAGGTGGTTTTGGGCTTTGGAGACTACCATGGGAACTTCCATGTCTTTGAGCAAAATGGTGGTCAGAATATTGGACTGTACGTTCTCTCCGATAGCCACCACCACTACGTCAAAATTGCGTATTCCCAGGGTTTTTAAGACCTGTTCATCAGTGCTGTCAGCCTCCACCGCGTAGGTAGCGATGTCGCGGGCCAGATTAACCTTGTTAGGATCAGAATCCACCGCCAGGACATCCAGCCCCATGCGGCTCAGCTCCTTGACCAGGCTGAAACCGAAACGGCCCAGCCCCAGTATCGCAAACTGCATATTTTTCATACTATTGTCCCCTATCCATTTTCTCCATAATCTTTGTATGGCAGGCTCATAGACTGCAGGCCAGCTTGTGGGCCTCATGTATGGCCTCATGAACCTTTCCGGGACGCCGGGCGTCTCCCAACAGGTAAACATCAGGCTGACCGGTCAGGGCTTCATATAAGGCGTTGTCTGCCCTGGCCCCCAACGCCAGGACGACCGTGTCGGCTTTAATAGTCAGCGGAGCATCGTCTTGCCGCAGTGTCGCACCTGATGCGGAGACTCCCTCAACAGAAGCTTGAGTGTAAATGTTTACCCCGAACATATCAAGATTTTTGAGCAGCAGCCAGCGGGTGGCATTGTTCATGTCACGAGCCAGACTCTTTTGTTGTTCTACGATAGTAATTTTATAACTCCCGGTCAGCAACAGTTTTCGGATCTCATCGGGCGGTTCCGCCTCGTGGATGAGCATGAATTTGGCAGTATCCGCATCCAGGGCGCCCTGTTCAGCCAGGTATAAGGCAGTCTCACAGCCTACCGAGCCCCCGCCGACCACCAATATGTTGGAACCTTCTACCGGAGCCCCGGCCAGCACTTCCCAGGCCTGCAAAACCCGGACCGTCTCACAGGGAAAAGGCACTTCGCTCACCGGCTGGGCTCCGCTGGCAATAATCACCGCATCTGCCCCCCGGGCCAGGGTTTCTTCAGGGGTGGCGGGCTTGCCCAATATCAATTCCACTCCGGCTTGAGCCATACGTTCTTCATAATAGCTTAATAGAGGCAAAAAATCGGCTTTTCCCGGCGGGACTGCCGCCAAACGCCACTGTCCCCCAATAGCCTCTTGCTTTTCCCACACGGTAACCTGGTGCCCCCGCTCTGCCAGGGTACAGGCCGCTTCCAGTCCGGCCGGGCCGGCCCCGACCACCAGTATTTTCCGTTTGATCTCTGCAGCCGGTATCACCTGGTTATCGTCGCCGCAAAGCGGATTAACCGCGCATATCACCGGCTGGCGTTTGAATATTTGATCCAGGCACAGCATGCAGGCAATGCACTTCCTGAGGGGCTTATGGCCTTTTCGAGCCTTCTCGGGCCACTCCGGATCAGCCAGGAGGCCGCGGGCCACTGAAACCATGTCGGCCTTTCCTGCTAAAAGCACCTGCTCGGCAATCCGGGGGGAAGCAATGCGATTGCTGGCTACCACCGGCACTGCTACCTGGCTTTTAATCTTACCCGCTAAATAGCTGTAAGCACCGGCCGGGACATCTCCGTTCAACTGCGGGATGGCGGTTTCATGCCATCCCCCGGTAACATTGAAGAGGTTTACGCTGGCTTTTTCCAGCTCTTTCGCAAAGACCTGCACATCCTGCCAGGTGGCCCCCCCTTCTATATAATCCTGGCCACCCAGACGCACACTGATTGGATAATCCGGGCCCACCTGACGGCGTACCTCGGCGATGACCTCCAGGCCAAAACGCATCCTATTCGGCAGGGAACCTCCATATTCATCCTGGCGCAGATTGGTAAAAGGCGACAGAAATTGATTGATGATATATCCCGCTGAGCTACTGATTTCGACCAGGTCATAGCCGGCTTCCCGTGCGCGCCTGGCGGCAGCGCCGAAATCCATTATCACTTTTTGAATCTCTTCCCGGGTCAACTCCCGGGGTATACACCCGGTCATTCGCGAGCGCACCGCCGAAGGTGCAAAAACGTCTTTTCCTTCAGTAAAACCGGCCGAGTAGCGGCCTTGCTGCAACAATTGCAGGCCGATCCGGGCGCCATGGGATTTCACCGCATCGGTCAAGCGCTTATGTCCCGGTATAAGACCGTCTTCATGCATAGAAATCCAACCCGCGAAAACCCCGTTGGGTTCAATCGCAGCCCCGCCAATCATTATCAGTCCGGTTCCACCTTTGGAACGGGCCTCATAGAAATTGATCAGTTTTTCGGTGACGGCTCCCTCCTGGACGTAGTTCAAATGAAATCCCGGCATAACGATGCGGTTTTTAATCATCAGGTTGTGGATTTTAATAGGTTCAAAAAGCATATTACATCCTCCTCACTTGTACTGGGCAGGCAGTTTTCATCAGCATGTATTTATAGTTTCCACAGTTATTGCACAGCACCTCTTAAATATGTAGTTTTCTTTAAAGCAGCCATATGTCAAAGTACTTTAACCATATGCCTAACAAATGTTTAGAAGAAAACTAAAATTCCGCTAAATAAGCTATGAAACTACTAAATATATGTTTATGGCCCTAGACATGAGGAAATTATCTTAAAATTGACAATCATTTCGCTTAACTCAACGAAATGATATGATAATTACTATTCCAAGCCTGGGGTCGTCTTGAATAAACAGTAATAATAAACTGATTTATTCATTTAAAAAAATTATATGGGTCTGGGCGCAGGCAATGGTATGGCCTTCAGAATTTACGGCCTCCCCTTCCATATATGCTACGGTTTTGCCGCAATGCTTGAGGTGTACGGTTATCCGCAGCTGATCTCCGGGGAATACGGGGCGGATAAAAGTAGTATTGATATCCAGGGTAGCGATCTGTCTGCCTGCGGAAATCATGTAGCCCAGATGGCCAAACACATTGTCGAAGGCGGCGGTAATAAAGCCGCCCTGCATAGAGCCCACCGCATTAGTAAACTGTTCTGAGACCGGGAAGAGATGGGTCACTTTTTGGCCTGCGTCCACCTCTAAGGGATTACCTTGAAGCAATTGTACACAAGGCGGCAGCCTGGCAATCTTTCCTTTTGATAATCTCTGCAGTTCTTCGGGAACAAATCTCTCTGACATCGCCCTCCTCCTTATTCCGGGCCGCGGCGAACCAGAATAGGCGGGTGCGGGGCCTTTCGCCTACCCGGTTTGCGCCGGCTTAAGATCATGAAGAACAGAGACAGCAAAGACAGCCCGGCTCCTATGCGGGCCTCCCATAGATACTGCTGAGTGAGTAAATAAGTAGAAGCCAGCAATATAAAACCAAAAACCAGAGCCCATCCCAGGGAAATCATAGCCCGGGTATTCTCTGCCATGCTCTCTTTAAAATCGGGGGCGTCCATTTTAATATGCAGGTCACCGCGCTCCGCTTTGATAAGCACACGTTCCAGCAAACCGGGAATATCAATCATTGCTTTGGCCAGGCCCCGGGCCTTGTCGAAGGCAATGGTATAAACCGTATTCTCACTGCCCAGGAATTTATCGACATAAGGACGTGATACTTCAACAAAGTTTATATCGGGATCCAAATCTACGCAAATGCCGTACAATGTACCCAATGCCCGGCCCAGGAAGGTAAAGCGGGCCGGAATCTGAAAAGGCTGTTCGTAAAGCAGGCGTTCCAAATCCTTGAGGAAATCCTGCAGATCGGTTTGATTGATTTCCTGCCCGCTTCCCAGGGTATGCTCCAGAAATATGGATACCGCTCGAACCAGGAGCATATTGTCTGTATCACGACGCAAAAATCCCAGTCTTTTTAGCTGCTCGACCACCGCAAAATAGTCGCGCCGGGTGATGGCCAAAACCAGTTCCACCAATAGAGGACGCATTTCACCCGATACCGTACCGACCATTCCAAAATCGACCATGACAACTACTCCGCCGGGAGTAACAAAGAGGTTGCCGGGATGAGGGTCGGCATGATAAAAGCCGTCGATTAATATCTGGCGTACATAAATGCCCAGCAACTGGGCCGCAATCTTCTTGCGGTCCAACCCCGCCGCAGCAATCTGCGCATGTTCGGTGATTTTAATGCCTTCCATGAATTCCATGGTTAAAATCCGCCGGGAAGTATATTCCCAGTAGATGGCCGGAGCCGCAAAAAGATGATCTTCTTTACTGTTGGCGGCAACGGTTTCAGCGTTGTGCCCTTCCTGTATATAATCCAGTTCTGCTCTGAGGGTTTCGGCAAATTCCTCGTAAATAGCGTCTAAATCGATAAATCGCTGCCACTCCGTGAATCTTTTAATAAATTCCACTACTTTGCGGATGGATTTCAAATCGATTTCAACCAGTTCATCGATGCCGGGGCGCTGAATTTTAACCGCGGCTTTTCTGCCGTCCGCCAGGAAGGCGGTATGAACCTGTCCCAGAGACGCTGATGCCAGGGGTTGTGGGTCGAAGTGTGCGAAAACAGAGTTCAGGGGCTGTTTTAATTCACTTTCAGCCTGGATACGTATTTCTTCAAAAGGCACCTCGGCCACCTCATCCTGAAGGCCGGCCAATTCCTGAATCGAAGCTTGAGGAAGGATATCGACCCTGGTGCTGAGGAATTGCCCCAGCTTAATCAACAGTCCTCCCAATTCGACTGCGGTTACTCTGAAGTAACGAGCCTGAGAAGCGTATAAAAGCCGCCGCTGTTCCTCCACCCATTCCGGTCTGTGAACAATTTTCTTGAAGCGCAGCGAGTAAAATGCCCAAAAGATATCGACAAACAATTTGACAACTGTATAAGAACGTTTAAGTCCGGCCCAATAGGCAGTTTTGATATGCAAAATTATCACCCGAAAATCCAGTTTAAACCAGGGAAAATCCTGTCAACACAAACACTATCTGCAGTTTACCATATTGTCCGCAAACTGGGGTGAAGTTATCACAACACGATTGGCAGCGGGTCGGATTGACAGAAATATTAAGTCAGAACTTATTTAAACATATATTTATAATAATAGGCTTAAAACGACAGAATAGCTTATATAACAATATAATACGAGATAAACATTAGCTTATATGCCTTTCCTGCCCTCTGTTGACAAGTAGCTCAAGGTGTTTGTTGGTTTCTTTTCGATTTGCACATACTAATCAAAACTAAAGACAAAAAGGAGCTATTATTTATGCGCATGAGTGATGCCAATAAACTGGTGGGAAAAATAATGACTGTAAAACAAGGCCAGGAAATGACAGAAGTTCAGATTGATATCGGAGACCAGTTGGTAACTGCCACCATCACCGCCAATGCCGCCAAAGATATGAATCTTAATAAAGGCGACGAGGTTTTCGCCATGTTTGACTCCACTTCAGTAACCGTCATTCGCGATAAACCATAGGCGGTTAAGCTTATCGCAGCTGGAGCAGGGCCTGGTGCAAATCGTCTTGCACCGCACTGAGCGGTATGGCCAGCGCAGTGGTATTCTGACCGGACTGATCATGTTTTCTGGCGGCATAAACCACCGCTATTACCTGGCCTGATCCATCAATTACCGGACTGCCGCTTAGTCCGGGAGCCGCGGTGACGAGAATCTCGATATAGGCGAGGCCTTTGCCTTTAGCCGGAATGCTGACATCGCTTATGGCGCCCTTTTGGATCAGTCGTTCCATGTTCAAAGGATTTCCGATTACAACCACGGCCTGGTCTGCTTGCGGAGCGCTGTGGTTTAGCCTTAAGCAGGGCAGGTTCTGAGCCTCAATGTCCACCACCGCCAGATCGGTATCCCCGACCTGCACCCAGTCTTTGCTAAAGTATTTTTTACCGTCGATAAAAACGACGCTCACCACAGCAGCCCCGGATACCACATGCTGATTGGTGATGATCAGTCCGTCTTCACTGATGTTGAAGCCGGTTCCCCTTTTTACCGTGATCCCCAAGCCATCCTGAGTCTGCGCCTCTATGGACACAATGGCCGGACGGGCCGCCGATGCGACCGGATCCCGGTTTAAGGCCGGGTCCTGGCTAAGCCGGGGATTTGAATCCAGGAGCCGGGAAATATTGGGCAGGGCCAGAAGCAGAAATCCTATCACTACCAAGGCAGCTATCACTCTTAACAGAGGCGAGCGCTGCCGAAATCTGCCGTATTCTTCATCCGTGTCATCCGGGATTATGGAGGGCTGATCTGAATCGTCGTGCAAAACCATATCTCTTTTCATATCAATATTAGCCTAATTATAGCAGAACACGACTATACTCAGGGTATAGTCAAAAAACTGCGGTTAAAGGCGCGGTTTAATAGGGAAAAACTTATCGGACCCCCACTCGTCAGAATCAATAGTTCGCGCAGTAAATCAACTCATCACCTTATCCAACAACGCCGCATAACTGTCCGCCACGTCATACACAACAGAATCGGTGCTGATCGCCCTGAAGTGCTCGCGGGCGCAGTGAATTTTTGCTTTCTCTATTTCGCGCAATTGCATGGTGGACATGGAGCCTTTCGTTTCTGCGACAAAGTAGATATGCTTCACCTTGCCTTCATAGAATGCAATAGCCCAGTCCGGGTTGTATTTTCCGACCGGCGTACTGATGTAAAAGCCGTTCGGCAGCTTCACATAGACCGCTACCTCACTGCTGGTATCAACGCTTTCCGCAAAGGCTTTCTCGTTGGCGGAATCATAGAGGATGTGGTCATATAAATGCTTTTTCGCCGCCATCGCGTTCACGCCAAGTTGTCCCTTTAATGTAGGCTCGGTGAAAACGGTGGTGTCATAGACGGCATCCAGTTTGTCGTAAGTAATGTGCTGGATGATCGCCGTGGCTTTTTGTTCATTGATGATCTGCGCCGCCTTGATAATAAATTCCTCCGGGTTGCTGGCAAACTGGCCAAAGACATTCTTTTCAATGCCCTGCAGTATGCTCACGACGGCTTTTCGGGTAAGCCCTGTTTCGGCGACGACTTTTCCCACCAAGTCATATTTCACCGCCGCGCTGGAGGCGATTTCAGCCTTATAGACCTCGTTTTCCTCTTTCACAAAGGCGGCTCCTTGCCACAGCTGCTCGCGTGATTGGATGTCGGTCATCGTGCCGGTTTCGACCTTGAAAAATATCCTGGAAACACGAAGCCCCTGATTCAGCGCCGATATGGCCTTTTGAATCAGTTCCTTCTGGTCGAATTCCACCACATATACGGACTTGGCGTTGATCTGCGCCCAGAGCTTCTGGAATTCCGGCAAGCCTAGCTTTGATTTGTCCAGTTTCAGTTCAACATTGTTTTTGCGGGCGTTCTCCGGCTGCATGGATCGGCTATCATAAATGGAGTCGAGAATTGCTATGACAGACTCTATGCAATCCGCGGCTTCCTCCGCCAACTCGATATTACCGTTCTTCTTATCCTCGTAATACTTGTCGGTAAGGACGCCTTTCTTCAGATATCCGCCGGTGATAAGCCCCTCGTAAATGCTTTGGGCAAGGTCTATATCCACCACCTGTTCAGCACCATTTGCGTCTTTAATAACCTTGTTCTTGAACAAATCCACTGTTACCATGCGCGGCCGATCTGCTACAGCCTCGGCGAGTTCAATTTGAAGCTCCTTGGCGAAGCTGTCATAACTTTCGTTGGCGACAACGGTAAGCACATTGATGTTATGGACATCTTCGCCCAGCAGATTCGTATCCATGCGCTCGCCGTCCTGATTTACGGACAGCCGCAAGCCACGCCCGACCTCCTGCCGTTTGCGGACATCGCTGCCACTCTGCTTGAGAGTACAGATTTGAAAAACATTCGGATTATCCCAACCTTCGCGGAGGGCAGAGTGAGAGAAAATAAATCTCACTGGCTCGCGGCGGTCCAGCAGGCGCTCCTTGTTTTTCATAATCAGGTCATAGGCATCCGCGTCATCGGAGGTGCGCTCTCTTCTGTTGCTCAGTTTGCTGTCTATCATGCGATGGCTCTTTTTATCGATGGAAAAATACCCGGCATGGGTTTCTTCAGCAGTTATGCTGTCAAGATACTGCAGATACCCATCACCATCACCGATTTCAAGCTGAAGATTACCGATGATCTGTTTATATTCTTCCTCGAACATATCGGCATAGAATCCGTTAAATGCTTGCCCGGCGGAGTCGTACTGCCTGTACTTGGCCACCTCGTCGATAAAGAAAAGTGACAGAACCTTGATACCTTTATAGAATAAGCGCCGCTCCCGTTCGATATGAGAGAGGATGGTTTCACGGATTTGGATGCGTCTGAGCTGATCTTCGCTGACCGCACCGATTACATCTCCGGCAAACAGCTTGATGCCGTTAGTAAATTCGATAGAGCTGTCCCGCCCGTCGATTCGCAGTACAGTATATCCATTTCTATATTCCGCCAGCTCGCCGGAATTGGGGAACAGATTATACCCTTCGCCGACAATGCGTGTCGCCTTACGGATTCCCTTTGCTCCCTTTATGTCAAATTCAATGGTGGCAGTGGGGTTGCCTTTGGAGAGATTAATGCTTTCCAGATATACATACCCTTCCGTAGCCGTGCTGCCGGTGACGGAAATGCCCTTGACGGCAATCTTTTTAACCAGCTTCTTATTGTAGGCCTCCATGGCGTCCAGGCGGTAAATCATATTGTATACGCTTTCCTTTTTATGGGTAGCAGAATAACGCAAAGTGAACAGCGGATTGAACTCTTTTAAGCGTTCCTTGGTGGCCGCGCCTTCCACCGACTGGGGCTCGTCGATAATCAGGATGGGATTGGTTTTGGACAGGATATCGATGGGCTTGCGGCTGCGAAACTCGTCCAGCTTCATATAGATGCGCCGGGCGTCCTTGCCCCGGGCGTTAAAGGCCTGAGAGTTGATGATCATCGCGTTGATGGCGCTGTCGGAAGCGAAGCGGTCTATCTCGGTAAGCTGCGACGAATTATAGATGAAATACCGGATTTTTTTGCCGTATTCCTCAGTAAAATGATCTTCAGTGATCTGGAAAGACTTATACACACCCTCCCGGATGGCCACGCTGGGCACGACGATTATAAACTTGCTCCAGCCGTAGCGCTTGTTCAGCTCGTACATGGTCTTGATGTAGGTATACGTTTTCCCGACACCGGTTTCCATTTCTACAGTCAGATTATAACGCCCCTCCAGTTGCTTGGAAGGTTCAATCTGATTGCTGCGTTGGATTTTATTGATGGTTTCCAGGATAACTCTGTCGCTCAATTCCGGCACCAGCCGGGAGTTGCCGAAGCCGGTGACCCCATGCTCGAAGAGGTATCCGTCTCCTAAACCCTTATCCATCATATAACTGGGCGTGAGGTAAGGCTGCCCGGCAAACACGTCACATACGGCCTTAGCCGCATCCGCCTGGAACTTCTGGTGCTTGAATCGTAGTTTCATTCGTCCTTGCCTCCTGAACCGGACTTATCTCCATCGTCTTCATTGCTTGCCGCAACTTCAATAACGTTGCCAAGCAGTCGTGAGAAATCAACAGCGTTCTTTTCAGTGATGACAGGTTTGCCGGTTCTGTTCTCAATGTCGCGCCGGGCGTTACCTGCAACCTCGCCGCCAGAGCGAGCTACATTTCTGTTTTCGCTGAAGGTCTGAGGTTTCTGTTCTTTCGAAAGTTCTGTTATCGTAGCCTCTGCGAGCATATTCAGCAC
>NZ_DIPG01000115.1:0-1857 GCF_002426325.1 Syntrophomonas sp. UBA5494
TTCTTTATTTTCTTGGAATAGACTCCCATGGGCTCATTGTGCACCTTGACTGTCCACACTAAATCAGCATTATTCTTGGCATTGTAATCATCCAGATAAGGAATGTGCTGAAAAAAGTTGGCGTCAATTTGTCCGTCTTTCAAGGATGGATTCAATAATACATAATCTGTAAACACCTTGATTTCCAGGTCAACATTTTCCTTGGCCAACAGGGGCTTGACCACTTCCAGAATCTCGGCATGGGGTTTTGCAGTAGCCCCGACCACCAGCTTGGTTGCGGCTGGCTGCGCGTTTTTGTCACCCTCTGCTGCAGGCTGTTGATTGCTGCATCCTACCACACTGGTGAGCAGCAATAAAAGGCATGCAATAAGTATTAAGCCTCTCTTCATGTAGTTATTACCTCCTCTTGTTAATGATCCGGGCTGCCATTCCGTCACCCGCGATTTGAATACACTGAACAAATAGAATAAGTACAATGACGGTAGCCCACATTATTAAATCCTCATAACGCTGATAGCCGTAGTAATAAGCCAGCGTTCCCAATCCACCTCCTCCCACTATGCCAGCCATTGCCGAATAACCTACCAGGTTGATGGTAGTTATGGCGACTCCTAGAATAATAGAGGGCATGGCTTCAGGGATCAACACCTTGCTGATGACCTGCCAGGCATTGGCTCCCATTGACACAGCCGCCTCAATCAATCCCCAATGAATCTCCTTCAAGGAGGTTTCCACCATGCGTGCTACAAAAGGTATTGCGGCCAGGGTCAGCGGCACCATGGAGGCGACCGTACCTATAGGGGTTCCCACCACCAGGCGGGTAAAGGGGATTACCAGGATTAAGAAAATGATGAAGGGTATAGAACGAGTAGCATTAACAATAACGCCCAGAATATAATTGACCCATTTATTCTCCAGAACATGGCCCGCCTCAGTGGTAACCAGAATCACTCCCAGGGGCAAACCCAGCAGATAGCTGAGAGCGGTGGATATCAACACCATATACATTGTTTCCCAGGTGGCTGTCAGCAGTTTTTCCGCGATCCAGGAGTTTTCAGCCCAAAAGGTGTTTAACACCGTATTAGCAGTTAAACCGAATGCAGACATCATCATTTATAACACCTCTATATCCAGACCGTTATTTTGCAGGAACTGCATGGATTGATGTACCCCTTCCCGGGATCCTATCAATTCCAGGGTCAGGTGCCCAAAGGGAACATCCTTGACCCGGTCGATATTGCCGTGCAATATGTTGGCATCCACATCAAACCTCTTAATCATGGCTGAAATAATGGGATCACCGGCGGAAGCCCCGATAAAAGAAACCCTGATCAGTTTGGAAAACTTGCTGCCGTGTTCTTTCAAGAGATCATGTTTATATTCTTCAGGGTCATCTTTATTAATGATGGCCTTGATAAAGCTTTGCGAGGTCGGGGTGCCGGGATTGGAGAAAATGGACAGCACGTCGCCCACTTCCTCGATCCTGGAATTATTGATCACCGCTACCCGGTCGCAGATCTGCTTGATTACGTTCATATCATGGGTGATCAACAGGATGGTGAGGTTAAGCTGTTGGTTTATATCCTTCAAGAGCTTCAATATGGAACGGGTGGTTTGCGGGTCCAGTGCCGAGGTAGCCTCATCGGACAATAGAATTTTGGGGTCATTGGCTAAGGCCCGGGCTATGCCGACCCGCTGTTTCTGACCGCCGCTAAGCTGATCCGGATAAACCTTAGCCTTATCGACAAGACCCACCATCTCCAAAAGCTGGTTGACTCTGTCCCGGGCTGCTTTGGCGGGAACCTGGGCAATCTCCAGAGGGAACATGATATTGTCGAAAACAGTCCGGGAAGAGAG
>NZ_DIPG01000115.1:2171-13594 GCF_002426325.1 Syntrophomonas sp. UBA5494
AGATAAGCTCACATCATCTAAAGCCACTATGTCTTGATGAGCGGTATGATATATCTTGGCTAGATTCTTGATCTCAATCAAAAAGACGTCCTCCCAACAAACAAAAGGCCTCTTTGTCTAATGCAAAGAGGCAAGATGACTAATTCTCATGCTTATCTGCCAGACATTTCATCTGCAGGAGTTAGCACCATTGCCATTAATTGGCTGGTTGCCGGGCGTCATAGGGCCTGTCCCTCGGCCGCTCTGGATAAGAATAACTATGTGCTTATTTTAAACTCAATTAATCTTAGCATAGCGGTCTTTATCGCGTCAATGAACCTGTGCATACTGTGTGCAGGAATGCTGGTTTTTCACGGTCTGAACATAACCGCTCCGGCTCGCGATAAGAGCTGGGCCTAAACAACCGGTGCTTCAATCCCGGCTATCTATATAATGAATATCAAAAAGCCGGCCCTGAAGAAAAAGCGGGCCGTCTTGCTGCATTTATCATTAGAATCAAAAAAAGGAGGCTCTCCTCCTTTCTATTTCCATGGTGCGGATGAAGGGACTCGAACCCCCACGGTGTTACCCGCCAGATCCTAAGTCTGGTGCGTCTGCCAATTCCGCCACATCCGCAGATTAATTTGTACCTGAGTATTATACCTTGATTGTGCATTTATTTCAACTGAAGCCCTTTAAGGCGGTCATATAATGGCGACCGGCTCCAAAACGCTCGGACCTCTTCCAATTCGGCCGCGGATATTAAAGTGCTAACATATAATGCTGATTGGCATTTTGTCAAGATATTTTTTGCCGGGGCATTTGCATTAAGCCAGGATATGTCTATAATTAAAAGTGATATAGTTTCCAGGAATAATAAAAGGAAAGGAGAGAAAAGTGAATATTTGGATTACGCTGTCTCCCATTGTGGTGGTTTTGATCGCAGCCATCTACTTCTTTTATGCGGTTCGCAAGCGTGATAAGAAGAACGAGATCAAGAAGCAGATCATGGCCAGCGGAGACAGAGGCGAGCACAAGGTTCGCGCGGTTATGGGCAGCCTGGAAAGCCCAAAATCTAGGTATCAGGTTTTTCACAACATCAGACTGGGTCCTGATTCGGAACACACGAATGAATATGACACAGTAGTTGTCGGCCCTAATGGAATATTTCATATCGAGACCAAAAACTATGGTGGCGAACGGGGCGGAATTATCGACATCGACAGCAAAGACAACTGGATTCTTCACAAGAAGAGTGGCTATTCAAAAATGATAACTAATCCGATAGGCCAGGTTGATTCACACGAATACAGACTGCGCGGATTTTTAATGAAGGTAGTAGGAGTTAAGAATCTACCCACTCAGGGTATCATCGTCCTATCCTGCGACAATATCACTTTACGGCAGAATCAGAAAAAGAAGCTAGAAGTCCCGATTCTAGGCCGGCATCAACTGGTGGACTATATCAAGAATTACCGGCAGGGGAGTGTGGTAATATACCCCCGCACTATAAAAAAGATATGTCGCAAGATAGAGAGCATGAATCAGATGGCTAAAGCCAATTAGGTATTGCAGGCTATTACATAATGACCTGCAGCACAGCCGCTTGGTAGGGCGGTAGTTTCTTAAACAAATCTGGGTTCACCGCTAGCAGCAGCCTGACCCATGAGGTCAAAAGCGGTGGATTGGAAAAAAGTTGTGGATTAGCAACAGAATAATCCGAGGGGAGAGAGTACTCTCCCCTTTTTTTGCGCTCAGAATGAATGACCGCGGTTCTGGATAATCTAAATTTATAATCAAGCTGATTTTATTGGAAAACCTGTATAATGAGGTGACCTTATGAGAACCTGCCGTTATTATAAACCTGCAATCCTGCTGTTGTTATTGCTATTCATGACTGCTATGGCCGGTTGTTCTAAAAAGGGGGCGGAACAGAAGCCGCAGGGGGAAAACACTCAAACTGAAACTAAAGAGCCTGAAAGCTTCGCCCAGATTGTGAACGAGACCGATGCTCTGATCATGACCATTGGCCAAAAAGTAAATTTTGTCGAGATGCCGGCCCAGCAACAACAGCAGGGCGGGCAGACTGCCGCCGGTTCGCAGCCGATGCAACAGCAAGGCCAGCAGGATCAGCAGCAGGCAGGGCAACAGGGACAAGAGCAGGGCACCCAGCAGAGCGGTCAGCAAAATCAGGAACAGCAGCAACAAAACGGCCAGCAACAGCAGCAGCAACAACAGGGTCAACAGGGACAGCAGCAAGACCAACAGCAGCAAGGACAGCAAAACAACCGCCAACAATCAACTGTTCAGGCCAACCAACAGAGTACGAATAATTGGACAAAAGAACAAGAAAGCATCAAAAAAATCAATCAACAGTGGAACAGCCTGGAGCCGGAAGCTATAAGAGCGGGATTGAATCCGGAAATCAGAGATAAGTTTGAAAAAACCATGGAAGAACTCACCATGAATATCAGCGACCGGAAGGCGAAAGAAAGTCTGCTGGGCGCAATAGAGTTATACCACTCCTATTCAGATATGGCTGCGGTGCTTAAATCCAAATTACCTCCGCCGTATTATCGCGTGAAATATGAAGTTATGATGACCGCAGCCCTTGCCAATGGATTGCAATGGGATGCGGCCCAGCCGCATGCCAGCAGCCTGACCCAGCAATGGGAGATGCTGAAGATGAAGGATGAAGGCAAGAATAGCGAAACTTTCACCAAAACTGAGTATGCTCTGACAGATGTAAAGCGTGCGGTTGAACTGAAACAAAAACAGCTGGTGTTGATAAAAACCGAGATCGCCATGCAAAACCTGGAGGATTTGAGGAAAAAGCTCACTGATAATAAAGGAGGGGGCCAGAATGGCGGTCAGAGCTCAGCACAACAAAGCCAGTAGCCCGAGCAGGGTCCGGGACAATAAATAAGCCCGGGCTCTGCTGCGAACTTCGTCCATGAATTTGATGATCCATTGACCAGGCCGGGCTTCTGTTGGGGAATTACTAGGGTGGAAGGTTCTTGAATTGCCCGCAAGTCAAGAACCTTCCCCACTTGCCTCCGTCAGGCCATCTGAGTTAGCCGCAGATGGCCTGACGTTTTTAGGTCATAAACCAGCGGTTCAAAAAAGAGAAAACCATTTGTTGAACTTGGATAGCTTCCAGCCATGCTGTGAGGAATTCCAGCATCAGCAGCGCCCCCGGCACTCGCGGAAGTCACATATATTTTTTAAGGCCTTCCGTTTATCTCCTCCCCGGAACGATTTGTGAATTAATTAACAATAACCCCGATATGGCGGGGATTTATGATGGTGCAAATTATTTTTTTCACAATTTACTGGAAAGTGGCATAGAAATTGCTTGTTTAATCATTAAACAAAATAAATTTTCAGCAACACATGCAGTACCAAAGGAGGCAATGTAATGGACTTCATACTTAACGAAGAGCAGGAAATGATGAAACGCATGGCTCATGAGTTCGCTGCCAATGAAATTGCACCTTATGCCAGCGACTGGGATCACAACCACGTCTATCCTCAGGCGTGCCTTGATAAAATGCACGAACTCGGTTTCCTGGCCATTGGCGTACCCGCCGAGTACGGCGGACCTGGACTGGATCACCTGACTCAGAATATAGTTGCAGAGCAAATTGGCTGGGGTGATGCCGGAATTGCGACCATTCTGGTGGGAAGCACCTTATTGGCTACCGATCCCATTCATGTTGCCGCTAATGAAGAACAGAAAAAGGAATGGTTTGGCCGCATGGTCAACGGCGAACTGGCCGCCTTCTGCCTGACCGAACCGGGCGCCGGCTCGGATGCCGGCGGTATTTCCACCCGCTGCAAAAAGGTCGGCGATGAATATATCTTGAACGGCACCAAGCAGTTTATAACCAACGGCGGTACTGCGGGAATGTACCTGGTTATAGCCACTATGGACAAGAAGCTGGGTTCCAAGGGAATGTGCGCTTTTATGGTTGACCGCGATACCCCCGGGATCTCGGTGGGCAAAGTTGAAGATAAGCTGGGAATCAGGACTTCGAATACCACCGAGGTCATATTTGAGGATGTTAAAGTTCCGGCCAAAAACCTGCTAGGCAAAGAAGGACAGGGCTTTTACATCGTAATGAAAACCCTGGATCTCTCCCGGGCCAGCATCGGGGCATGTGCAACCGGTTTAGCCCAGCGCTGCCTGGATGAGGCCCTGGCTTATGCGCAGATGCGCACCCAATTCGGCAAACCGATCTCCAGCTTCCAGGCTATTCAGTTCAAGCTGGCTGATATGGCCATGCGTGTTCAGGCTTCGCGTTTACTCTATTATGAAGCCTCTTCACTGCAGGATATGAATGTGCCCCGTTTCAGCAAAGCTGCTTCCCTATCCAAGGGATTTGGCGGCGACACCGCTATGTACTGCGCCTTAGAAGCAGTGCAGATTTTCGGGGGATACGGTTATACCCGGGATTATCCGGTGGAGAAATTGATGCGCGACGCCAAGATATTCCAGATATATGAGGGCACCGCTGAAGTCCAGCGGATAGTCATAGCCAATGACCTTTTGAAAGGTTAATCTCGTATACAGGGTACGCCAGGTTGGAATCAGACTCTCCGGCAAGCCCTTTTATATGATAGATGGCTTTTACTGCCGACCTTTTGCGGACACAAGTACAAGCAGAGTGCGGCCACCAAAGGAGGAGACCGTGGCGGAGTGGCTGTCAGTCTCGCTATTATTACCCTCATCAATATCCTCATGGATTTGAAATAAAGCGAAACCCAACCAAAATGAAGGCCAGCCCAATTGATTTGATCAATGAGGCTGGCCTTCTTCCGGTGGGGATGAAAGAAAACTTCAGCCTGCATAATATTATTGATACCCAAATTTGTCTCCAGGATCTATAATGTTTTAATAGCCCTGGACTTTTAAATTTGACAGGGGGTTGCGATGTCAAAAGTTGCGATTATTCATTGCGATGATTATGAATATGATAAAGTGAGATCCGCAGTAAACCGAGGCCTGGAACTTCTGGGCGGGGTGCGGCAATTTGCCCGCCCCGGGGAAAGAATACTCATTAAGCCCAATCTGCTGGCTGCAGATCCCCCGGAAAGATGCGTGACAACTCATCCCGCCGTCTTTGAGGCAGTGGCGGGGGCGCTTTTGCAGCATGGAGTACAGCTGTCGTACGGTGACTCTCCGGGTTTTGGAGGTCTGAACAAAGCTGCTCAGAAATCAGGCCTGGCTATGATTGCCGCAAAAATGGGCATTGAAACCGGTAATTTCGAGGTGGGCGAGCGCCTCATTTTTAATGAAGGCATCCAGAATAAAAGTTTCGTGATTGCTCAAGCTGCCGCTCGTGCCCAGGGAATAATCAGCCTCCCCAAACTCAAGTCTCACGCTTTGACCACTTTGACCGGCGCCATCAAAAACCAGTTCGGCTGCATCCCCGGACTCCTCAAAGGGGAGTATCATGCCAAGCTGACCGAAATGAAGCAATTCGCGACTATGCTGGTGGATCTGACCGGCTGCTTAAAACCGCGGCTTTACGTTATGGACGCGATTATGGCTATGGAAGGCAATGGCCCCCGCAATGGCAAACCCAGAAAAATAGGGGCATTATTATTCGGCTCTGATCCGGTAGCGATTGACGCTACCGCAGCCAGAATGGTCGGGTTGCTTCCGGACAGCCTGGAGATGATACGAATCGGCCAGCAATACGGCCTGGGCAGGATGGATAAAGAGGCCCTCACCCTTTTGGGAGATGCCCTGGCCCCGCTGGTAATCACGGATTTTCAGCTGGCTCATGCCCGGACCATGGCCAGATTGACCAATAACCGTGTTCGCAACGCCATAGTAGAGCGGCCTGAGATACAAGAAGAAAAATGCATTCGCTGCGGGATCTGCATACAGGTTTGTCCGGCTGCTCCCAAAGCTATACAATGGACAGATGAGGATGAGGACGGAACGCCCGGCGGCGGCAAGCCGCCGTATTACGATTATGACCGCTGTATCCGCTGCTACTGTTGTCAGGAGCTATGCCCCGAAGGCGCAGTTATTTTGCGTACCCCTTTTTTAGGCCAGGCATTTAATCGCTTAAAACCGCCGGTGATATAATATGTTGCTCATAGCTGATTTCATAGGAGGTTGTCGTGTTAATAAGAGAAGCCAAACTGTCCGACGCAGCCAAAATTGCCCGAGTAAATGTGGATACCTGGAAAAGCACCTACCAGGGAATACTGCCTCCGCCACAGCTGGCCCTGATCACATTTCCTGACCGCAAGCATTACGCCCGGGAAATCATTAAGTCTGCGGATAAAGACATCGTGGTGGCGGAAATAGAGAGCGGCAAAATAGTGGGTTTTGCCGCCTTTGGCCCCGAGCGCGCAGGCGGTTTGCCCTTTAAAGGCGAATTATACGTGATTTATGTTTTAAAATCTTTCCAACGCAAAGGCATAGGCAGCCGGCTGTTGGCGGCGGTGAGAAAAAAGCTTTTGGAAAAGGGCATACACTCTTTTATGGTTTGGGCTTTGCACGACAATCCCTACCAACGGTTTTATCAGACTCTGGGAGGCGCCATAGTGTATACCAGAACCCTGGATATCGAGGGTTTTAAAACTCTGGAACGGGCCTATGGCTGGTGGGATATTACTACTATGTTCCAGGAAAATCAGTACCGCAATCACATGCTATAAAAAAACAACATGGTATAACAATTTTCCGCAATAGTAAAATTTTCACAACCACTATATTCCCAATGACCTTGTTAGGTTATTCAGTTATAATAATGCTAATCATCTTTTAAGCTCTGCAAAGGATACCTGATAACATCATTTCGCACCAGAAGTAATACTATCGGGCTTAAAGTTGAAAGGCAATCATTGTAGAGAATATAAGGTGGAGGTGATCTTGTTTTGTCAGAATGGCGCTATGACTTTGAAGAGATTGCCGAAGTACTGGAGGGGCTTATTGAAAGCTGGTACATGTTCTATGTGATCGTCGATAAAGAGGGTTATATTAAAAACATGAACCAGACCCTGCTGCAAGCTATGGAGCTCCGCAAAGAAGACGTAGTGGGAAAATACATTCTGGAAGTTATCCCTGATTGCCAGTTGCCCCGGGTATTAAAAACCGGGCGATCGGTAAGCGCCGACATATGTTGCATAAACGGCAAAGAGACCATCGTCACCGCTTTGCCCATTGTACATAAGGGAGAGGTGATCGGGGCATTATCCCGCAGCCTGTTCCTCGATATGTCCGGCGCCCAGGCTATAATGAAGCGCCTCCAGCAAACCGAGCAAGAATTCTCGGTGATCCTGGACACACTTTTTGAAAACCCCCACCTGGGTTTTGTCATGGTGGATAGGGACGGCATCATAACCCACATCAATACCCCTTTTCTTCAATGTCTGGGCGACCTGCCCAAAGAATCGGTCATAAACCGCTACATCCTCGATGTCATACCCAATTCCGAATTGCCCGAAGTCCTTCGAACCGGGCGCATTGACAAAGCCAAGCTCTGGTATATAAACGGGCAGGAGACCCTGGTGACCCGTATGCCCATCAAAATGGAAGGTGAAGTAGTTGGCGCCATCGGCCACTATTTCATGCTGGACATGTCCGGCGCCCAGGTGTTGATGGATATGCTTGAGGAGAGTGAGCAGCGATTCGTAACCGTTATAAACGGTTTGATCGAAAGCCCCTATTTGGCCTATGTGATTGTGGACAAAAACGCCGCCATCACCTTTATTAACCAGACCTATCTTGATATTCTGGAAAAGAAACGCTCCGAGGTCATCGGAAAGAATATTTTGGAAATCACCCCCCATTCCAAACTGCCCGAGGTCTTGAAAACCGGAAAAGTCTATCAGGCGGATTACTGGCTGGTAAATGGCCGTGAGTTCGTCGTCAACCGGCAGCCCATTGTTGAGAACGGAGAAATCATCGGTGCCATTGGGCACAGTGTAGTTCTGGATATGTCGGGTGTGAAAATACTGACCCGCAAGCTGGAGCAGATCGAAAAAGAATTAAACATTTATAAAGATGAAGTATGGTCGATTTACCGCACCCGCTGGAAATTTTCCGACCTGGTCGGCGACAGTGCCGAGTTTTCCATGACCAAGGATATGGCCCGGCAGTTTGCGGCCACTTCATCGACTCTGTTGATAACCGGTGAAAGCGGCACCGGGAAGGAACTGTTCGCCCAGTCCATCCACAACGCCAGCAGCCGCTCTTCCGGCCCGTTTATTCGCATCAACTGCGCCGCTTTGCCTGAAAACCTGTTGGAATCCGAGCTTTTCGGCTATGAAGAAGGAGCCTTCACCGGGGCCAAAAAAGGCGGCAAGCCCGGCAAATTCGAACTGGCCAAGGGCGGCACCCTGTTCCTGGACGAAATCGGCGATATGCCCATCACCATGCAGACCAAATTGCTTTCGGTTCTGCAGGAGAGGGTGGTGGAAAGGGTGGGCGGCACTACTCCCATCGTAATCAATGCCCGGGTCATAGCGGCCACCAATCGTGATCTGGAAGAATTGGTGGCCAGGCGCGAGTTCCGCGAGGACCTCTATTATCGTTTGAATGTGGTGCGGCTTAGAATACCGCCCCTGCGCAAGCGTCTCGACGACCTTCCGCTGCTGGTAAAATACCTGCTCACCCGCATAAACCGTAATTTGGAGACCAATGTTCCCAATGTATCCCCGCAGGCTTTGCAACTCCTGCAGGGTTATTCCTGGCCGGGAAATGTCCGTGAGCTGGAGAACCTGTTGGAGAGAGCGGTCAATCTGGCCGAGATGGAGGCCTGCGACTGCTTGCTGCCGGCGCATTTTCCTTCTCTATCCCCGCCTGCTGTAATTCCCTTTGTCCTTCCGCAGCAACTGGAACAGGGGCTCACCGAAACCGTGGAGATGATAGAAAAGGAGATCATCTCCCGCACCCTGATCAAAACCGGGGGCAATCGTTCCAAAACCGCCAAAATTCTGGGCATTCACAGTTCTGCCTTGTATCGCAAACTTGAAAAATATGGTCTTAACCGGTAACGGTCCCATCGCCAGACACTTCTATTTATAAAGCGGGCGCGCTGAAGAGATCATTCAGGATAAATCAGCGCGTCTCTACTCTCCTGTTTTGGAAGACCCGTTTCCTTTCCTTCAAGGCCTGCAATACCGAGTATCGCAATCATCCAATACTGCCTTTTATAGCTCACCTAACCCAGAATAGGATAAAAACACGGCTCAAAAGCTGTAGGGAGCCCCGGCCCCGCAGCCCATAAAACCCGCTATTTCGGGATTTGCGCCCGGACGGACTTGATTGGCACGCTTATTGCTCTATAAAAGCCAAAAGGATTAGGAGGAGGATAATGCATGTCAGCAATCAATGAAGTTGTGATGGTCAGCGCATGCCGCACCCCCATTGGAGACTTTCTGGGATCGCTCAAATCAGTCAGAGCCAATGAATTATCGGCTGTCACTGCTAGCGAAGCCATCAACCGGGCCGGCATCGAAGCCAGGATGATTGATGAGATAGTCATGGGAATGTGCCTGCATCATGGCAATGGTTCCCTGCCGCCCCGGCAGGTGGCCATGGCAGTGGGTATGGATCCCCGTTCGGGATCGACCATGCTCAGTCAAAATTGCGCCTCCGGCATGAGGGCCGTGGAGGTGGCGGCAAACAGCCTGGCCCTGGGCAAGACCGAAATCGCCCTGGTGGTAGGCACCGAGAGTATGAGCAACATTCCTTATATCCTGCAACAGGGACGCAGCGGCTTCCGCATGGGAGACAGCAAGGCTCAGGATGCCATGCTGTCGGACGGGCTGATATGCGCTTTGGCGGGCGGCCATATGGGCCTGACCGCAGAGAATGTGGCCGAGAAATACGGCATTACCAGGGCTGAATGTGACGAACTGGCAGTCTTAAGCCATAACCGGGCTGCCCAGGCCATCTCCGAAGGGCGTTTTAAAAGGGAAATCGTTCCCGTCAATATCAAGACCAAAAAAGGCACTACCAGCTTCGAGAACGACGAACACCCCATTAGCGGAGCGAATATGGAGGCCATGGCCAAGCTGCCCGCAGCCTTCAAAAAGGAAGGCGTAGTAACCGCCGCCAACGCTTCAGGCATTAATGACGGCTCGGCGGCAGCCGTATTCATGACCAAACAAAAAGCTCAAGAACTGGGCATCAAACCATTGATGAAGCTGATCAACGTTTGTACCGAAGGGGTGGAAGCCAAAGTCATGGGGCTGGGTCCTGCGGTGGCCATACCCAAATGCTTAAAACAGGCTGAAATGGCCTACGACGAGGTGGAATACTGGGAGATCAATGAAGCTTTCGCAGCGCAGTTTATCGGGGTGGATCGTATGATCGGCAAGGAGTTCGGACTGAAGATCGACCTCGACAAGACTAACCACAACGGCTCTGGAATCGCCCTGGGTCATCCGGTGGGATGCACCGCCCTGAGGATCATCGTCAGTCTCTATTATGAGATGGAAAGGTTAAACCTCACCGTCGGGGGGGCTTCCCTGTGCGTGGGCGGAGGCTCTGCCATGGCTTCGCTGTGGACCCGGGATATATAAATGATCAGGCCTTGATTACCAGCTTATCAAATTTGTCCCTAACCCATATACCTCTCCTTTTTTAGATCAGCGGGTGGTGGCCGCGTCAGCTGCCATCATCCGGCCCAAATTTTTCCTTATTTGAAGGCTGTTCCAGGCCGGGAACAGCCGCCTGAAACGGAGGGAATTCAAATATGTCGGCAAATTTCGCTTATCAAAATACCCGCGACTTCGAATTCATTCTTCAGGAATGGCTGCCAACCGAGGAGATATTCAATTATCGGAAATTCGCAGGCTACTATTCCAAAAATGAGGTGAAGGCCTTTTTAGCCCCTATCCTCAGGATGTCTAAAGAGGTCGTCGAGCCTACCAATACCGATGGAGAAAAAAATCCGGTGCGTTTTGAAAATGGGCAGGTGAAAACACCGCCCAGTTTCGGGCCTCTGTTTGCCAAACTGCAGCAAGAAGGCTGGGGCACCAGCAACATCGACGCATCCGAAGATGCTTTGGTGATGCCGCATATCCTGTATGCCATGGTATGGGAGATGTTTAACGCCGCCAACCCCACCTTTGCGCCCTACATCATACTCACCAGCGGGGCGGCCGGCCTGATTCAGAGTTTTGGCACCCAGAGAGTCAAGGAGATGTTTCTGCCCCGCATGATGAATGGGGAATGGTCGGGAACCATGTGCCTGACTGAGCCCAGTGCCGGTTCGGATGTGGGCGATATATTATCCCGCGCCTATCCTACCGAACATCCGGAGATTTTCAAAATAAAAGGACAGAAGATATTTATTACCGGTGGGGACAATGATTTCACCGAGAATATCGTTCATCTCTATCTGGCCCGGGTGGAGGGCGCCCGGCCCGGAACAGCGGGGATATCCCTGTTCGTCGTCCCTAAATACTGGGTT
>NZ_DIPG01000115.1:13768-19185 GCF_002426325.1 Syntrophomonas sp. UBA5494
CAGGCCGGTTCAGTTACCGCGGCCCTTAGCTTCGGGGAGAATAATGGCTGCCGGGGCTGGCTCCTGGGGCCAAATCCCCTGGAGAATGAAGGCCGGGGGCAGGGCATGGCGCAGATGTTCCAGATGATGAACATGGCCCGTCTGGAAACCGGGCATTTGGCCTTATCCTGCATCGCCAACGCCTTTTACAATGCCAGGGACTACTGCAAAGAGCGCATTCAGGGGCGCCTCTTAACCGATCCCAAGGCCGGCCGGGTGCCGATTATAAAGCATGAAGATATCAAACGCACCCTTTTGATGGGCAAAGCCCACGTGGAAGTAATGCGCGCCATGCTCTATAAAACTTATTTCGCTTTCGACGTGCGCTCCCATGATCCCGACCCGCTGAAGCGCCAGCAGGCCAATGACTTGATCGAGGTGGCCACACCGCTGTGCAAGGCTTATCCCAGTGACGAAGGCTGGTGGCTGTGCGGAGAGGCCATACAGGCTTACGGCGGTTACGGCTATTGCGAGGAATACCCGGTGGCCCAGATCGCGCGCGACATCAAGATCTACTCGATCTGGGAAGGCGCCAATTATATTCAGGGGCTGGACCTGGTGGGGCGCAAGATGACCATGAAAAAAGGCAGCGTTTTCGCAGCTTTTATACAGGATATCGAGGAATTCTGCGCCGCCCACCGCGGCGAGGGGATACTTGCCCGCGAATTTGCCCATCTCGACAAAGCCTTATCGGCTTACCGGCAAATTCAGAAAACCCTGCTGGGTTTTGCCGCCCGGCAAAACATGGATCTGGTGGCGGTGTACGCCCGGCGGATTCTGACCGCTACCGCCCAGCTTTACGGGGGACGCCTTATTCTGGACCAGGCCTGGCTGGCCCAAAAGCGCCTCGGGGAGCTGGAAGCGGATCATTACGACCGGGCCTTTTATCAGGGCAAAGTGGATGCGGCCCGGTATTACCTGCTCAATGTGGTTCCCAATGTGTGGCTGACCGCAGAGGTATTAGCCAGTGAGGACTCCTCCGCTGTAGATATTCCCAGTGAGTCTTTTGATTACTAAGTGGCAAATCAACATTCCCTATACCTAACCATTGTTTGAGCCAGTCCGGGGTTGGCCCGGACTGGCTCGCCTCCCCTTTTGACTGCGGGTCTCCTCTTTTAAGAGACATCCTCTCAAATTAGGATGAAGCCGCAAAGCCTGATGTATCCCCCTGTGCTGTGATCTAAACATTTTGCGGCCATCCCGAAAGGGGTGAAACAGCGCTGCACAGTACCTCGATTTGCGGGGCCGGGAATACGGAAAAATCCCGCAATTAGGGCATTTTGGGCCATTCGGCGAGGGGCTGGCACGATTATTGAATAGGCTTGATACAACCCTGGCCATTCAAAAGGAGGTGATAAGAGGGGGAAGTCCAGACTCACGCAGGAGTTAGATTTTACTACGATTTTATGCAAGGGGGAAAAATAGATGGAATTAAACAAAATAGCGGTAATGGGAGCCGGCACGATGGGACAGGGTATTGCCTGGGCCCTGGCTGCAGCCGGGAAAGAAGTAATACTGTTTGACATTTATCCGGAATACTGTGACAAGGCGATTAAGTCCATCGGCAAAAGCCTGGCCAAACAAGAAGAAAAGGGCAAAGTGCCGGCAGGCGCCGCCGATGCAATTACCGCTAAAATCGAGCCCACCGGCGAATTCGACAAGCTGGCCGAAGCCGATTTCATCATCGAATGCGTTTTTGAAAAAATGGAGATCAAAAAAGAAGTTTACACCCGCCTGGACGCCATTCTCAAGCCTGACATCATAGTGGCCACCAATACATCTTCACTATCTATCACCGAGATCGCCGCTATCACCAAGCGCTCTGACAAGGTCGTCGGCATGCACTTTTTTAATCCCGCCAATGTGATGAAATTGGTGGAAGTGATCCCTGCCGCCCAAACCTCTCAGGAAACCATTGACATCGTGGTGGAATTCTCCAGGGCCATAGGCAAGACCCCGGTTCTGGTCAAGGAAGGGCCGGGATTTGTGGTCAACCGCATCCTGCTGCCGGGCATGAATGAAGCCGCTTTCATTCTCAATGAGGGTCTGGCCAGCGCCGAGGATATTGACACCGCCATGAAACTGGGCGCCGGCTGGCCGATGGGGCCTTTGACCTTATGTGACCTGGTGGGGGTGGATATCGCCCTGGCGGTATGCGAGACGCTCTTTAAAGAGACTGGCGATCCCAAATATCGCCCGGCTCCGCCCTTAAAACAACTGGTGCGCGCCGGCTGGCTGGGGATGAAGACCGGCAAAGGCTTCTATGATTACAGCAAAAAATAGCCGCGGGGTTAACAGCGAGTGATAGGGGGGACAGCCGTGTCATATGAAAACCTGGTACTGGAAAGAGAAAACGACATCGCCATTCTGTACATCAACCGGCCTAAATATTTGAACGCCCTCAATGCCCGGACACTGGAGGAGATCTCTCAAGCGGTGGATGAGGTCAGACAGGACCCGGATATCAAGGTGCTGATAATAACCGGTGCGGGGGATAAATCCTTCGTGGCCGGCGCCGACATCAATTTCATGCTGCCTCTTTCTCCGGCACAAGGAAGATATTTTTCCGACATGGGGGAGAAGGTATTCCGCAAATTGGAACTCATGGAAAAGCCGGTGATCGCAGCGGTCAATGGTTTTGCCCTGGGAGGAGGATGCGAGCTGGCGATGGCCTGCGATGTCCGTCTGGCTGCGGATAATGCGGTTTTCGGCCAGCCTGAAGTGGGGCTGGGCATTATCCCGGGATTCGGGGGCACGCAGCGCTTGCCGCGTCTGATAGGGGAAGGCCGCGCTAAAGAGCTTACCTATACCGCTAACAACATCAAAGCTGAGGAGGCTTACCGGATCGGCCTGGTAAACCATGTCTATCCAGCGGCTGAATTAATGGATCAGGCCAGAAAAATGGCCGCCAGGATTGCTGCCAAAGCGCCCCTGGCGGTGGGCTACGCCAAATTCGCCATCGGCAAAGGCATGCAGGTGGACATCGACACCGCTATGAGCATCGAATCAGATATGTTCGGCATGTGTTGTGCCACCGAGGACAAAAATGAAGGCCTGGGGGCCTTTGTGGAAAAACGCAAACCGCAGTTTAAAAACAGGTAAAATTCCTGGCTGCACCATGGTTTTAACTTTATTAAAAGGGGAGGTTTATTCATTTGAAGGAAATTGTACTGGTCAGCGCATGCAGAACCGCCATAGGTGCCTTTATGGGCAGTTTGAAAGACGTTCAGGCCAAAGAATTGGCTGTAGCGGCGGGAAAAGCCGCCATAGAACGGGCCGGCATCGACATAGGCCTGATCAAGGAATTGGTGATGGGCCAGGTTTATCCCCATGGACAGGGTTCTCTGCCCGCCCGGCAGGTGGCCATGGCCATCGGCCTGCCCATCGACAGCACCGCCGCCAATGTCAACCAGAACTGTGCTTCAGGGATGCGGGCACTTGAAGTCGCAGCCCGCAACATACAGGTGGGGGCCAATGATGCCGCCCTGGTCATAGGGGTGGAGAGCATGACCAATGCCCCATACATGGCCTTGAAAGGGCGCATGGGCTACCGCATGGGCCCGGGCAAGCTGGAAGACGCCATGATCCATGACGGCCTCTTTGACAGCATGATTCCCGGGCATATGGGAATCAGCGCCGAAAATATCGCCGAGAAATACGGCATCACCCGGGAAGAATGCGACCAACTGGCTTTGATGAGCCATCAGCGGGGCACCCGGGCCAGGGACGACGGCAGCTTCCAGCGCGAAATCGTGCCCTTCGAAATAAAAACCCGCAAGGGAAGTACATTCTATGCCACCGACGAGCACATGATCCCCGACGCCAGCCTGGAAAAAATGGCCAAACTGCCGACGGCATTCAAAAAAGGCGGAGTGGTTACGGCTGCTAATGCTTCGGGTATAAACGATGCTGCGGCTGCGGTGGTTATTATGTCCAAAGATAAAGCCCTGGAATTAGGCCTCAAACCCTTAATGAAAATGGTCAATATCTGCCATGCCGGGGTTGCCCCTGAAGTCATGGGATTGGGACCGGCCCTGGCGATTCCCCGCGGTTTGGGTCTGGCTGGTTTCAAATTCGAAGATATCGAGTACTGGGAGATCAATGAAGCCTTTGCCGCTCAATTCCTGGGGGTGGGCCGCATGCTGAAAGAAGACTTCGGCATTGAACTGGATATGGACAAATGCAACCTGAACGGTTCGGGTATCGCGCTGGGTCATCCGGTGGGATGCACCGCCCTGCGCATCGTTGTCAGCCTTTATTATCAGATGGAGAAAATGGGCGCAACCCTGGGCGGAGCTTCGCTTTGTGTGGGAGGCGGTCCGGCCATGTGTTCTTTGTGGACTCGGGATATCTAAATGTTTTGAGGGCGGCTGTGCCCCCTGATGGCCGGGCCGGCAACAGTAAGGAGGTTTGAAAGTGGATTTTAGATTAACTGAAGAACAGGAAATGATGAAACGCATGGCACACGATTTTGCCGCCAATGAAATCGCTCCTTTTGCCAGCGAATGGGATCATAACCATGTATATCCTCAGGATTGTCTTGACAAAATGCAGGAATTAGGATTTATGGCCATAGGTGTACCGGCCGAATACGGCGGCCCCGGGTTGGACCATGTGACTCAAAATATAGTGGCTGAAGAGATCTGCTGGGGGGACGCCGGTATAGGCACCATCATGGTCGCCAGTTCACTATTGGCCACCGACCCCATACATGTGGCCGCCAATGAGGAACAGAAGAAAGAGTGGTTCGGGCGCATCGTAGACGGCGAACTGGGGGCCTTCTGTTTAACCGAACCCGGCGCGGGTTCTGACGCCGGCGGCATTTCCACCCGCTGTGTAAAATCCGGAGATGAATATATCTTGAACGGCTCCAAGCAGTTTATCAGCAACGGCGGAACCGCCGGGATGTATACTGTTCTGGCCACCCTGGACAAGAAAATGGGCAGCAAAGGCATGTGCTGTTTCATGGTGGACCGCAATACCCCCGGTATCACGGTGGGCAAGGTGGAGGATAAACTGGGCATCAGAACCTCCAATACTACCGAGGTCATTTTTGAGGATGTGCGGGTTCCGGCCAAAAACCTGATCGGCAAGGAAGGCCAGGGTTTTTATATCATTATGAAGACCCTGGATATCTCCCGGGCCAGCATAGCCGCTATGGCAACCGGGGTGGCCCAGCGCTGCCTGGACGAATCCCTGGCCTATTCACAGCTTCGCACCCAATTCGGCAAACCCATCTCCAGTTTCCAGGCCATACAGTTCAAGCTGGCCGACATGGCCATGCGCATCCAGGCCTCACGCCTGCTCTATTATGAGGCATCTTCTTTGCAGGACATGGAAGTGCCCCGTTTCAGCAAATCGGCATCGCTGGCCAAGGC
>NZ_DIPG01000115.1:19367-21828 GCF_002426325.1 Syntrophomonas sp. UBA5494
AAACTGATGCGTGACGCCAAGATATTCCAGATCTATGAAGGCACCGGCGAAGTGCAGAGACTGGTCATCGCCGGCGATCTCTTGAGAGGTTAATTTGGGGCAGCCCCGGCGCCGGACGACCGCCCCGTTTCAAAACCACCCGGCAATAAGAAAAAGAGGAGGAGGAGTCCCAATGAAATACGCGGAGGAATATCAAAAGAAACTGGTTAGCGCCGACGAAGCTGTGAAAGTGGTCAAATCCGGAGACAAGGTCCAATATGGGGAATTCATGATGAATTCTCATGTGCTGGATGCCGCCCTGGCCGCGCGCAAAGACGAGTTGTTCGATGTCAAGGTGAGCACCGTGGTGTGTCCTTTCCCGGTGCAGATCGCCCAGGTGGATCCCACCATGGAGCACTTCACCTTTACGGACCTGCATTTCAGCGGGGCCAGCCGCAAACTGCATGACAAAGGGCTGTGCTACTACACCCCCCTGACCTACCACTACACCCCGGAGTGGTACAATCGCGGCTATGTAGATGTGGATGTGGCCATGATCAAAGTGGGTCCCATGGATGAATTCGGGTATTTCAGCCTGGGGACTTCACACTCCATAACCTCGGCAACCACCCGCGCTGCCAAGAAAATCGTCGTAGAGGTATGCAATGCTGTTCCCCGCACTTTTGGCGGCTATTACGAAACCATCCACATCTCCAAGGTGGATTACATCGTGGAAGGCGACCACCGTCCCCTGATACAGCTGCCCACCATCCCCGTCAACGACGTGGATAATAAAGTGGCGGAGATCATCGTCAATGAGATTCCTGACGGAGGCTGCATACAGCTGGGCATCGGCGCCATGCCCAATGCCATCGGTTCAATGATTGCCAAGTCCGACATCAAGGATCTGGGGGTGCACACCGAGATGCTGGTGGACTCCTATGTCGACATGCATGAGGCCGGACGCATCACCGGCAAGCGCAAACAGATCGACCGGGAAAAGATGGTGTTCACTTTCGCCATGGGGACTAACAAACTTTACAACTTCCTGGATAACAACCCCGAATGCGCCATGTACCCGGTTGACTACACCAACAACCCTTGGGTCATCGCGCAGAACGACAATGTCATGGCCATCAACAACGCCATCGAAATCGACCTGTATGGGCAGGTATGTTCTGAATCCTCCGGGATCAGGCATATCACCGGAACCGGCGGGCAGTTGGATTTCATTATGGGCTCCTTCAAATCCAAAGGCGGCAAGGGCTTCATCTGCCTTAGTTCCACCGTCACCGGTAAAGACGGCGAACTGATCTCCCGGGTGGTTCCCACCCTGCCCACCGGGGCTATCGTCACCGTGCCGCGCACTATTGTGACCTATGTGGTGACAGAGTACGGGATCGTCAATCTGCAGGGCAAATCCACCTATGAAAGGGCGGAGGCTCTCATCAATATCGCCCATCCGCAGTTCCGGGATGATCTGGTCAAACAGGCTAATGATATGGGTATCTGGCACCGGACCAATAAGATCGTTTAGGCGGGACGGACTTGATTGGCTTTGGCGTCATCAACTGAGGACCATACCTCCAGATGTTCGTAGCTTAGTGCACTGTTAACGGGCTTTGAGCCCCTGCGGCATATGGCTATCGGCGGAGGCTGCCAGCAGTACTGGCGGCCTCCCTTCTATTTTCTGCCGAGATTTAGCTGATTTCCAGGTATCAAGGTATAATATGTATATATGGCATAAACTTGAAAGGGAGGAATGAAAGTGGCAGTTCAGATAACTGAAGGGGTGTACTGGTTGGGAGTACAGGATCCGGATCTCCGCTATTTCGACATCGTGATGAAGACCGACTCCGGAACCACCTATAATGCCTACCTGGTAAAGGGTGAGAACGGAGCGGCCCTTATCGATGCCGTTAAGGAGCCCTTTTTTGAAGAATATCTCAGTTCCCTGCGTGAAGTGACAGATCTGGAGCAGGTGAAATATCTGGTGATCAACCATACCGAACCAGACCACTCTGGAGCGGTGCAAAAACTGCTTGAAGTAATGCCGCATCTGACTATCGTGGCCAGCGGTACGGCTCTGGAATTCCTGAAAGAGGTGTGCCGGAGGCCATTTAATTGCCAGCCTATTGTGAAAGGGTACAAAATCGAACTGGGCGGCAAAACCTTGAGCTTCTTGAGCGCCTTGCTCTTGCACTGGCCGGACAACATTTTTACCTACTTGCAGGAGGATAAGATTTTGTTTAGCGGGGACTGCTTCGGCAGCCATTTCACCGGCCCCCATCTCTTCAACGATGAAATTGAAGCTGAGCTTTTCCCGGCTTTCAAATATTACTATGACGGTATTATGTCCCCTTTCAAAAAATATGTCATCAAGGCTCTTAACCGGCTGGAGAGGGTGGATATCGGCATGATTTGCCCCGGGCACGGCCTCATACTGCGGCAAAATCCCCATGATTATATGAATCATTACCGC
>NZ_DIPG01000115.1:22007-22688 GCF_002426325.1 Syntrophomonas sp. UBA5494
AAAATGCTGGGGGAGCATATTGAAGCCGGTATGCTTGAGAACGGCGGCATAGAGGTCAAATGGTTCGACCTCATCTACAGCACCCCTGAAGAGGTGATGGCTGAACTGGAGGGGGCGCGGGGGCTCCTGATCGGTACGCCCACATTAAACAAAGACGCGGTATTGCCGGTCTGGCAACTGTTGGCCCATCTCTCCCCGGTCACCCACGGCGGAATGATCGCCGCCGCCTTCGGCTCATACGGGTGGAGCGGGGAAGGGGTTCCCCATGTGGAATCCCGCCTGCGGATGCTGCGCATGAAACTGATGCCCGGGATAAGGGCGCGCTTAAAACCTGCTCCCGAGCAACTGGAGGCGGCCCAGGCCTGGGGCCGGGACTTTGCGGCAGCCCTGAAAGGGGACGAGAGCAGGCTGCAAACCGGCTTGAGCTATCAAATTGAGATCAACCCGCATTATGGCAAAGACAACCCGGCGGCTGAATACCCCCGAATCTATCAGAACGAAGATATTATCGTCTATTGGAACCCGGAGTTGTGCACTCACGACACCAATTGCTTCGATACCCTGGGTACGGTCTTTAATCCGGCCCGGCGCCCCTGGGTCGACATAAACGGCGATTCCCCGCTGAACATAATCAAAACCATTGACCGCTGCCCGTCCGGTGCGTTAAAGTACGGGCTTCCC